>CAZAZI010000029.1:0-10375 GCA_964489575.1 uncultured Oscillospiraceae bacterium
TGGCCCAGTGGATCTACTACAACTGCCCGCCGGGCACCATCTGCAACATCGTCAAGAACAGGGCCGCCAACCCGACGCTGGTGAGCAGCCTCAAGGCGCAGATTCCGGAATACAGCAATTACAGCCAGCCCACGGATTCCAGGCCCGATCCGGCGGAAATCCCGGCCACCGTCCGCTTCGACGGCACGCCCCTGCGCACGGGCTTCTCCAACAGCCGGGATACCACCATCGCCACGCTGGCCGCGGGCGATCACGTGATGCTGCTGCAGCTGGCGGATGATTGGTGCAAGGTGCGCACGGCCAGCGGCAAGCTGGGCTATGTGAAATCCCCCTACCTGCTTTGCGAGCCGGACAACGTGCAGCTGACCTCCGGCTATAAGGCCACCAGCAAAACCTATGTTTACGCCGCCATGGATACATCCGCCGAGCGCCTTGCCACCATCCCCTCCGGCGGCCAGCCCACCGTATACGAAAACCCCAAAAAAGGCTGGTGGTATGGCGAATATAACGGTGTAGCCGGCTATATGCGAACCAAGTATGTGCAGGAGAGCACCGTATACCTCTTCCCCTCCCTGGCCTCCGCGGCCGCCGCCGTTACCAATGCGGATGGCGCCGCCGCCGTAGTCTCCGGCACGGGCGCCTTTATCGCCCAGGGCATCGCGGCCAACCTGCGCAGCCTGCCTTCCACGGAGGGGGCCGTGGTGGCGGTGCTGCCCGCGGGCACCCCCGTCACCCTCTTCTCCGCGGCCGGCAATTGGTATTACTGCCAGGCGGATATCTACACGGGCTATCTTTATAAGGATTGCCTAAGCGCCCAATAGCGCTTTCAACAGTGGCGCGGACGCCTTTTTGAAGCCATGCGGCCCCCTTTGCCGGGGCCGCTTTTTATGATATAATGCATAGGTTCCCTGGCTAAGACCAGCCTGTTAGCGGCTCTACGACCGAAAGGAAGGTAAGGCATGATGAAGCGCCGGATTGGGTGCGTTCTGCTGGCCCTGCTTATAGCCCTGCCGTTGGCGGCAGGCTGCCAAAATGGCCCCGGCCCATTGACGCTTTACGGGGTGAACACGGGCAAGGCCGATTGCTTGCTCATTTGCCTGCCAAACGGCGAAAGCCTGCTGGTGGACACGGGGCTGAAGGATACCTATCCCCAGGTCAAAGCCGTGCTGGAGCTGGCCGGGGTGCGCAAGATCGACCGCCTGATCCTCACCCACGGCCATAAGGATCACATCGGCGGCCTCAAACAGCTAGCCGGGGATTATAAGATCGGCACGATCTACACCAACGCCTACGATACAGCCACCTACAGCGATAAGGAACGGGAATTGCTAAGCGGGGCGGCGGATAAGTGGCAGCCGCTCACCCCGGCAACGATCACGGGCGCAAAGCGCGGCGGCGCTTCCCTCGCCTTGGGGAATATAACGGTGGATTTCCTGGCTCCCGCACGGCCCTATTCCGATGCGGAGGACGACAACAACAACTCCCTCGTCTTTCGCCTGCGCCACGGGGCGGTCTCCTTCCTGCTGATGGCGGACGCCACCAGCCTCATTGAGGAAGACCTGCTGGCCGCCTATGGCGAAGCCGCACTGCGGGCGAATTTCCTCAAAGCGGGCCGCCACGGCAAGGCGGACGCCAACACAAAGGCCTTTATCGAGGCCGTAGCCCCCGAGGCGGTCTACCTGACCGGCAACCGGGCGGAGGATGCGGATTCCCCTGATGAAGCCGTGCTCGCGCGCTATGCGGATGCGGGGGCGCAAGCCTATAGCAACGAGGGGGATCACCTGGCCATCGTTTGGGTGAGCGACGGCGTTGCCCTCTCCACGGGCGAATATATTCACGCGGACTGATTTTGCGGCTAGCCTTGCCCGCCGCCGAAAGGGATAAATTTTACGAATATGCTTGGAACATTGGTAAACGCGGGGGCCATCCTCGCCGGGAGCCTGGCGGGTCTGCTGCTCAAAAAGGGCATCCCGGAAAAGATGAACGACGCCATTATGAAGGGCGTGGCGCTTTGTGTGCTCTACATTGGCCTCGATGGCTGCCTGGCGGGCACGAACGCGCTCATTACCATCCTTTCGATGGTGCTGGGGGCCGTCCTGGGCTGCCTGCTGGATCTTGACGAGCGGCTGAGCAGCTTAGGCAGATTTCTGGAGCGGCTGCTCCAATCCGGCAACGGCAGCCTTGCGAACGGCTTTGTCACGGCCAGCCTGCTCTTTTGCGTAGGGGCCATGGCTGTGGTGGGCAGCCTGCAAAGCGGCCTCACGGGCGATCATACCACGCTTTTCGCCAAGTCTCTGCTGGATGGCATCTCCTCCATCGTTTTCGCCGCCAGCCTGGGCGTGGGCGTAGCCCTTTCGGCTGTGGCCGTGCTGCTTTATCAGGGGGCCATTACCCTTTTGGCGCAGGCCCTCAGCCCCGTTTTGAGCGAGTTTGTGATCGCGGAGATGACCTGCGTGGGCAGCCTGCTAATCATCGCCCTGAGCCTGAATATGCTGGGCGTGACCAAGATTAAGGTGATGAACTACGTACCCGCCATCTTTCTGGTGATCCCCATCTGTTATTTGTTCTGACAAGGCCCGCCGGGCCCCGCAGAAAAGCCCGGGCCGCTCTTGCCCAGGCCGGTTTTATTGTGTATACTTTACGGGGAATATTTTAGCGATAATACGCGAAGGAGGATCTTACCGTATGCAATATTCACACGAAGTTGAAGAGATGTTTTGCGTTGCCAAGGGCGCGAAGCATGACCCGGCCCCCATCCCCGAGGAGGGAAAGTGGGTCAAAGCCAAACAGATCAAGGATATCAGCGGCCTTACCCACGGCGTGGGCTGGTGCGCGCCCCAGCAGGGCGCCTGCAAGCTAACGCTCAATATTAAGGACGGCGTCATTGAAGAAGCCCTCATCGAAACCCTGGGCTGCTCCGGCATGACCCACAGCGCCGCCATGGCCGCCGAAATACTGCCCGGGAAAACCATCCTCGAAGCGCTGAATTCCGACCTGGTTTGCGATGCCATCAACACCGCCATGCGCGAGCTCTTCCTGCAGATCGTCTACGGCCGTAGCCAAACGGCCTTCTCAGAGGGCGGCTTGCCCATCGGCGGCGGTTTGGAAGACCTGGGCAAGGGCCTTCGCAGCCAAATCGGCACCATGTACGGCACGCAGAAGAAAGGCCCCCGCTACCTCGAAATGGCGGAAGGCTATGTGCTGGGCATCGGCCTCGACGAGGGAGGCGAGATCATCGGCTACAAGTTTGTGAACCTCGGCAAGATGATGGACGCCATCAAAAAGGGCGTGGACCCAAAAGAGGCCTACGAAAAGAACATCGGCACCTATGGCCGCTTCGCGGAAGCCGCCACCGTGCTGGATCCCCGCAAGCAGTAAGAGGAGGGCAAGGAAATGGCAATGTTTGAAGGATACGAAAGAAGGATCGAAAAGATCAACGCCGCCCTGGCCCAGCATGGCATCAAGAGCCTGGAAGCGGCGGATGAAATGCTCAAGGCCAAGGGCGTGGATGTGCGCTCCATCGTAATGGGCATCCAGCCCATCGCCTTTGAGAACGCCGTTTGGGCCTACACCATGGGCGCGGCCATCGCCATCACCAAGGGCGTAAAGAGCGCGGCCGAGGCGGCCGAAGCCATCGGCGAGGGCTTGCAGGCCTTCTGCATCCCCGGTTCCGTGGCGGATCAGCGCCAGGTGGGCCTGGGCCACGGCAATTTGGGCGCGATGCTCCTGCGTGAGGAGACCGCCTGCTTCGCCTTCCTGGCGGGCCACGAAAGCTTCGCCGCGGCGGAGGGCGCGATCGGCATCGCCCGCACGGCCAACAAGGTGCGCCAAAAGCCCCTGCAGGTCATCCTCAACGGCCTGGGCAAGGACGCGGCCTATATCATCAGCCGCATCAACGGCTTCACCTATTGCGAAACCGACTATAACCAATACACCGGCGAGCTGGCCATCGTTTCCACCAAGGCTTTCAGCCAGGGTGAGCGGGCCAGCGTGCGCTGCTACGGCGCGGACGATGTGAGCGAGGGCGTGGCCATCATGCGCCACGAGCATGTGGATGTTTCCATCACCGGCAACTCTACCAACCCCACCAGATTCCAGCATCCCGTAGCAGGCACCTATAAAAAGTGGTGCGCGGAGAACGGCAAAAAATATTTCTCCGTGGCCAGCGGCGGCGGCACCGGCCGTACCCTGCACCCGGATAACATGGCCGCGGGCCCCGCTTCCTACGGCATGACGGATACCATGGGCCGCATGCACAGCGACGCACAGTTTGCCGGCAGTTCCTCCGTGCCCGCCCACGTAGAGATGATGGGCCTGATCGGCATGGGTAACAACCCCATGGTGGGCGCTACCGTAGCGGTGGCCGTGGCCGTAGCCCAGGCGGACTAAACCGCATATTAGGGGTTAGGGGGCCATATCCCCGAAGGCTTTATTCGTGAGCGGCGGCGTGTATGTCGCGAGCGAAAAGCCTTGCTTGCAAGGCTTTCCCCGCAGGGTTTGCTGGCCATATCGTAGGCACAAGCAAACCCTGTAAACTCAAAAAAGTGGCGCGCAGCCACTTTTTTAACACCTGAAAGGTGGCTCTGCTCGTGTTCGGCCTGATCGCCTATCTCTTTTGCCTCTTTTCCCTCGCCCTGCTGGGAGACGCGCTGTTCTTGGGCGGAAACCTTTTCCTCTCCCTGCCATTGCTGGCTAGCCCGGTTGCCGGGCTATGCGGCTTTTTCGTGGCCGCGGTGTGGTATTTCGATATCAAGAACCGCGAGAGGGCAAAAAAGAAGCGCGCGAAGGCCCTGGCGGCCATGGCCGCCGCCCTTTTGTGCTGCATCGGCAGCCTAATCTATCTTTTGATCCGGATGTTTGTGTGATATGGCTTATACCAACCTGCGGCTTTTATACCTGCTGGATATCTTCCGCCAGGAGACGGATGAGGCGCACCGCCTCACCGTTCCCCAATTGGTGGATGCCTTGGCGGAGCGGGATATCGCCGCCGAGCGCAAGAGCATCTACCGCGATATCCAGGCCCTGATCGCCTATGGCGCGGATATCCGCAAAAGTGCGGCCGGCTATTATCTCGAAGGCCGCGCCTTCCTGCCCGGGGAGGTTCGCATCCTGGCGGAAGCCCTGCGCGCAGCCCCCTTCCTCACCAGGCGGCGCACGGAGGACTTGACCAACCGGCTGGGCTTGTTTTTGAGCCGCCATCAGGCGCAAAGCGCCCTTACGCCCGGTTTGGGCGCGCCCAAGGCGCAAAACGACGAGGCTCTGCGCAGCCTGGAAGCTCTGCAAGCCGCCATCGTGGGCCGCTGCCAAATCACCTTTGCCTATAGGGAGGGCGAGAGTCAGGGCGGCATCCCGGCCAACCGCCTTAGGGCCAGCCCCTATGCGATTATCCTGGCCGAGGGCCGCTGCCGCCTCGTGTGCAGCCTCGAAGGCCAGGAAGGCCTGTCGCAGTTGCCCCTGGAACGCATCGCAGCCGTGCGGCGGGACGCCACGCCCTGGCGGCCCTTCGCGCAGGCGGGCTCCCATTTAGCCACCTTTGACGCCTGGGGCTACGCCGCCCGCCAGGCCCGCCTTTGCGCGGGCGAGCCCCTCCCCCTGCTTCTCGCCTGCCGGGAGGAAGCGCTGCCTGCGGCGCTCGCGCGCCTCGAGCCTTCCCTGCCCCCGCACAGGCTGGCGGATGGCCGCTTCCTGTTCGCTGCCGAAGCGTCACTTGGGACGGAGCTGACGGCCTGGCTGCTTGCCTTTGGCGATGCGCTGGAGGTGCTGGAGCCGGCCGGCTTGCGGGAGGCTATACGCCAGAGCCTGCAAGCGGCCTTGGCCCTGTATGAGCGGGAACCCGCGCCGGAGGAATAGGCGAAGGGCGGCGCATCAAAGATGCGCCGCCCTGCTTATTCTAAGGAAAGCTCTTTACCCTACATAGGATTTGACCCGGTTCCAGGCGTCGTTGTAAACGGTGATGAAATCGCCCAGGTCGTGGAAGATTTCGCACTTATCCAACAGCGCCTGCGGGGGCGTGTAGGTTTCGTTGTCGATATACTCCTCGCCCAGCAATTGCAGCGCCGGAGCGTTGGGGGTGGAATAGCCGATGTATTCGGCATTCTGCGCGGCCACGTTCGCGTCGCAAAGGAAGTTGATGAAAGCCTCGGCCTCCTCGGTGTGCTTGCTGGTTTTAGGGATGATGATATTGTCGAACCAGAGGTTGGTACCGGTTTCTGGCACGGCGTAAGCAAGATCCGGGTTCTCATCCATGCACCACATGGCGTCGCCGGAATAGACGATGGCCAGCGCCCCGCCGCCCGAGATCATGCGGTCCTTGATGGAATCGCCCAGATAGGCCAGCACCAAAGGCTTTTGCGCGATAAGGGCTGCCTCGGCGTCCTTAATATCCTGCTCCTCGCGGGTGTTGATGGAGCGGCCCAGCTTCATCAGGGCCACGCCGATGGTATCGCGGATGCTGTCGTACATCAAGATCTGGCCGCTGTACTTCTCATTCCAAAGGATGTCCCAGCTATCCACCGGGTCGCTCACCATGGTGGTGTTATAAAGAATGCCCACGGTGCCCCACATATAGGGCACGGAGTATTGATTGCCCGGGTCGAAATCCAAGTTCATAAAGCGCTGGTCGATGTTGACGAGGTTGGGGATATTATCCTTATTCAGCTCGTGCAGGAGATCCTGCGCCACCAGCTTTTCGATAATATAATCCGAAGGGAAGCATACGTCGTAAATGCAATCCGGCTCCTGCAGCTTGACCATCATCTCTTCATTGGTGGCCATGGAGGTGTAGTTGATTTTGATGCCGCTTTCCTCTTCAAACTCGGTGAGCAGCGCTTCGTCGATATAATCCCCCCAGTTAAGAATGTAAAGGGTGGTGGCCTTCTCGCCGCCGGCACAGCCGCAAAGGGCTGCAGCCATCAGCAGGGCCAGGATGAGCGCGATTTTCTTCTTGATATTCGTGGGCAGGTTCATGGGCAGGGTTCCTCCTTTTCGGTTTTACATGCGCCGCCCGGCGGGCGGCGGCCTGGTCTATCTGCGGCGCGCCCTAGCGGGCTGCGTTACAGGCGCTTCATTTGCTTCTCCGCTTCGCGCTCCTCCTTGAGGCTGCGCAGGTTGACGAAGAGCAGCAGGGTCATCACCGCCACGAACATAATGGTGCTCAGGGCGTTGATCTTGGGGCTGATGCCCCGGCGGGCAATGGAGTAGATGTAGATCGACAGGTTCTGGATGCCGGAAGTGGCGAACCAGCTAACCACGAAATCATCCAAACTCAGGGTAAAGGAGAGGATGAAGCCCGAAACGATGCCCGGCATAATATCCGGGATCACCACCTTGCGCAGGGCCATCCAGGGCGTGCAGCCCAGATCCATTGCCGCCTCGTAAAGCTTGTTGGAGCTTTGGCGCAGCTTGGGCAGCACGGAGAAGATCACATAGGGGATGTTAAAGGTAATGTGCGCAATCAGCATGCGGGTATACCCGCCCTTGATGCCAAGGAGCGCAAAAAGCATCATAAAGCTGATGCCGGTCACCAGATCGGGGTTCACCATGGGCAGTTGGGAAATATTCTCCACCACGGCCTTTGGGCGCTTCTTCATGGAGTGGATGCCGATGGCCGCAAAGGTGCCGATGGCCGTGGCCACGATGGCGGAAATAACCGCCACCGATAGGGTGACCCACAGCGCGTCCATGATGGTGGCGTCCGAAAGCAGGGCCTCGTACCACTTGAAGGAAAAGCCGGACCAATGGCCCATGGTTTTGGATTCGTTAAAGGAGAACACCATCAACACGATGATGGGCGCATAGAGGAAGAGCAGCATCAGCCCCAAATAGGTGCCCTTGAAAAAGGCGGCTAACCGTTTCACCAGAGCATACCCCCTTCCTCGCCGGCCTCGCGCTCGGCCCGCCGCATCACGGCCATGGAGATCAGCACCAGCACCAGCAATATGAAGCTGAGCGCGCTGCCCACGGGCCAGGCATCCCGGCCCAGGGTGATGAACTGGTTCTCGATCAAATCGCCATAAAGCATGAACTTGCTGCCGCCCAAAAGCCTGGAGATTGCAAAGGCGGTGATGGCGGGGATGAACACCATGGTGATGCCGCTGATTACCCCCGGGATGGACTGGGGCAGGATCACCTTGAAAAAGGTGGTTACGCCGTTCGCGCCCAAATCATAGGCCGCCTCCACCAGGGACTTATCCAGCTTGACCAGCACGGAGTAGATAGGCAACACCATAAAGGGCAGGAAGTTATACACCGTGCCCAGCATGATGGCCTCTTCCGTATACAGCAGGTTCTGCGGCGGCAGGCCCAAAAGGCCCAGGATGGAATTGAGGATGCCGGCGCTATCGAGCAGGGCCTGCCAGGCATAGGTGCGCAGCAGGAAGTTCATCCACATGGGCACCACGAAAAGCACGTAGAGGATAGCCGCGGTGCTCTTTTTCATGCTGGCCAGCATCCAGGCGATGGGGTAGCCCAGCAGCAGGCAGATGACGGTGGCCTCAAAGGCAATCCACACGGAACGGGCCAGCACCTGCATATAAATAGGATCGCGCAGCGTAGCTCCGATGTTTGCAAGCGTAAAGGCCCCGTTCCTGGTGAAGGCATACCAGACGATCAGCAGCATGGGCGCCAGGATGAAGATCAGCATCCATACGATATAGGGGTAGGCAAACACGGTGCGCTTCATTCCGCTTCCTCCTCCGCCAGCTCCTCCGCGATGGCAGCCTCAAAGCGCTCGTCCGCGGTGGGGGCCTCCTGCTCATCCGAGGTGAGGCTTTTGTGCATGATGTGGATGGCGTCCGGCACGATGGTCATACTCACCCGGCTCTCCGGGGCGATATAATCCGTAGAATGCACCGTCCACACAAAGCCGTCCGTATCCACCCGGAATTCATAATGCACGCCCATGAACAATACGCTTTTAACCACGCCCGCAAGGCCCGCGCGGCCTTCCTCGATGGGGTACAGGTCGATATCCTCGGGCCGCACCACCACATCCACCTGGGCGTTTTTGGCAAAGCCCGCGTCCACACACTGGTATTCGCGGCCATGGAAGCGTACGCGGTAATCCTCCAGCATCACGCCGGGCAGGATGTTGCTCTCGCCGATGAACTTGGCCACGAAGATGTTCTTGGGCTCGTTATAAATATCCACGGGCGTGCCGATCTGTTGGATCACGCCCTCGTTCATCACTACGATGGTATCGCTCATGGTGAGGGCTTCTTCCTGATCGTGCGTTACATAAATAAAGGTAATGCCCAGCTTTTGCTGCATGCGTTTAAGCTCGAGCTGCATGCCCTTGCGCAGCTTGAGATCCAGCGCCCCCAGGGGTTCATCCAGGAGCAGCACCTGCGGCCGGTTCACCAGCGCCCGGGCGATGGCCACCCGCTGCTGCTGGCCGCCTGAAAGCTGATCCACCCAGCGCTTGCCATAGCCCACCAGGTTCACCAGCTCCAGCATTTCGTTAACCCTGGTTTCGATCTCCGCCTTGGGCAGCTTTTGGATTTTCAGGCCAAAGGCGATGTTGTCGTAAACATTTAAATGGGGAAAGAGCGCGTATTTTTGGAAGACCGTATTCACCCGCCGCTTATAGGGGGGGACGTGGGTGAGATCCTTTCCGTCCATAACTACTTGGCCGCTAGAGGGCAAGGCAAAGCCCGCGATCAGGCGCAGCATGGTGGTTTTACCGCAGCCCGAAGGCCCGAGCAGGGTGAGAAACTCTCCATCGCGGATATATAAATCGATATTTTTGAGCACGTCTACGCCGTCATATTCCTTGCGCAACTGCTTAAGGTCGATCAAATGCTTGCTCATCGTCCAATCCTCGTTCTCTTAGTTTAGAAGGAAGGCGGCGTGGCCACCCACAAAAGCCGGGCCTCGCTGCGGCCCACGTTTTTGATAAAATGCAGGCTGGCAGGCTGGAAGCAGAAGCTTTCGCCCCGCCGCACGCGGTGCTTCTTTTCACCGAGGAAGATATATACGCTGCCCGCAAGCACATAGCCAAATTCCTCGCCCTCGTGCGGATCCTGGGCCGGCGTTTCCCCGCCGGGAGAAAGCGTTACGAGGATGGGCTCCAGCTGATTCTTCTGGGCGTTGGGCACCAGCCACTCGATGGCATAACCCTTTTCCGTATCCTCTTTGATAAACATATCCTCGGCCGCAAAAACCACTTTCTGCGGGGTGGCCTCCAAGAAGAAGGCGGAGATATCCGTGCCCAGCGCCTCGAGTATATCCATAAGCGTAGCGATGCTGGGCGAGGTCAGGTTGCGTTCGAGCTGGGAGATGAAGCCCTTGGAAAGCTCCGTGCGCGCCGCCAGTTCTTCCTGCGTAAGGCCCAGCTTGAGCCGCTGCCGCTTGATCTTATCGCCAATGTCTATCATAG
>CAZAZI010000030.1:0-10353 GCA_964489575.1 uncultured Oscillospiraceae bacterium
TGGCTTGCTGGATTTTTTCGAAGTTTTCCGTGACCTTGCCGGCGTTCACCGCCACTTCCTGCAGCGCCTGCACGGTTTTGGCGGTGATCTCCGAGCCCTTGCCCACGGTATCCACGGAATTCTGGATCAGGTCCGCCGTCTGCTTGGCGGCCTCGGCAGATTTGGCAGCCAGGGTACGCACTTCATCCGCCACCACGGCAAAGCCCTTGCCGGCCTCGCCCGCCCGCGCGGCCTCGATGGCGGCGTTCAAAGCCAGGATGTTGGTTTGGAAGGCGATATCCTCAATCACCTTGGTAATACTGGCGATCTGGGCCGAGGCGGCGCCGATCTCATCCATCGCGCCGGAAAGCTGCCGCACCTGCTCGTTGCTGGCCGCCACGCCCTCGCCGGCCTGCTCCACGTATTTGTTGGCCAGCTTTACATTAGCGTTATTCTCTTCGGCCTGCTCGGCGATGATAATGACGGAGGCATTCAGCTCCTCCACGGAGGAGGCCTGTTCGGTGGAGCCGGCCGCCAAAGCCTGCGCGCCGCTGGAAACTTGGGCCGCGCCGGTATTCACCTGCTCGGCCGCCGTGTTGATGCTGTGCAGCGTGCGGTTAAACTGGGCGATGATAGCGTTCACGATCTCCATGACCTGGCGGTAAATGCCATTGTGTACGGCGGTGTCGATCACAAAGGTCAGGTCGTTTTGCCGGGCCGCGTCGCTGAGGGCCTGCGTATCGGCGGCGACCCGGCCGATGGCCCCTACGGCCTTTTCGATGGAGCGGGCCAAGAGGCCGATCTCATCCTTGCTCTTGATCCTGCCTAGGCTCTCGGTTACGCTGCTGTCCACCTGGCCCAGCTCGATGGCCGCCGCCGCCTTGGTCAGCGGGCCGATGGGCCTGGTGATACGGGAGATGATCACCAGCAGGATGATCGCCGCAACCACCGCGCCGAGGATACCGGTCGTCAAACCCACCGTAAGGTTGGTGGCGGTGGCCGCATTGATCTCGCTTACGGGCGCTGCGGCGCAGACCAGCCAATAGCGCCCGCCTACGGAAACCGGCGTAACGATATAGCGGTTTTCATAGCCCAGCCCTGTCGCGTATTCATCGAACTCCACGGTTTTTCCCGTAGCGTAGGCTTCGGCAAGCAGGGCCGCGCTCTCGTCGCCCCACATATCATAGAGGGATTGGCCCATGAAGGAAGAATTGGGGTGATAAAACACATCCCCATCCGAATCCGCCATGAAAAGATAGCCGCTATCGAACAGCACGGCTCCTTGCAGATCTTCTACCAGGGTATCCACCAGGATATCCATGCCGACCACGCCTAAAAACCCGTTGTTGCGGATGATCGGCATAACCATGGAGGATACCAGAATTTTCTGGCCGCCAAGTTCGTAGTAAAACGGATCGACGATGGTTTCCTCCAGCGTTCGTTTAGGGAGCAGATAATAGTCGCCGTCACCCTCCGTTTCGTAGTCCGTCAGCGGTTCAATGACGATCCCCCCCGCGCCGTCGCGGTGCACATAGGGGATGAACCGGCCGCTCGCGTCGCTCTGCACATGGTTCATATACTGGGAGTCCTTTCCATCGTAGGCGTTGGGCTCCCAAAGCGTAAAGGCGCCGAAGCAGTCCTCGTTTTGCCTGAGTATGGATTCCAAAAGGCTGATGTCTGACGAACGGGTTGCCGTTCTCCCTGTCTGCGAGAAAACGGGGTTCAGGGCTTTGGCGCTGTTCAAAGCCGCATTCAGCTTTCCCTGTATATCGTTGGCGTACTGCCGGCTCATGGAAGCCATCAGGTCGGAAGATAGCGCCGTGGTATTCTGGGAAGAGAGCGTTAACACGAGCCCCAGGATGACGCAGACGGTCAGGGCAAGCAGGCCGATGGCAGGGAGAAGGATCTTTTGCTTAAGCCCGAAGCTTGCTTTTACGCCGAGGTTTTTCCCATGAGATTTTTTCATTCTACTTCCCCTCGATCTTTCGTCTTTTATTGCATTTGATTGCAGGCCGCCGTTTTTGCCGGGATCAAAACGGGGGCAGCTCAATACTTGCCAAAATCCGCCCCGGCTTCGAGCTGCGCCGCGCCTGCCGGCGCGGACTCCTGCGCAAAGGAATGGAACGCGGCCTTCGCCGGCGTATCTTCACCCGCCAGCTTGAACTTACCGACCTCGGCCTGGAGCGTAGCCGCCTGGGCGGACATTTCTTCGCTGGTGGCGGAGTTCTCCTCCGCGGTGGCGGCGTTGGTCTGCACCACGGCGCTCACCTGCGAAAGGCCCTGCTTCACCTGCTCGATGGCCCCGGCCTGCTCGGCGCTGGCCTGCTCGATCTTGTCGAAGCTCTCGGTTACCTTGCGCGTGCTCTCGCCCACGGCTTGCAGGATCTCAGCCGTTTGCGCCGTGAGCTGTGTGCCCTTCTCTACGGTACTCACGGAATTCTGGATCAGATCCGCCGTCTTCTTGGCGGCCTCGGCGGATTTGGCGGCCAGGGTGCGCACTTCGTCCGCCACCACGGCAAAGCCCTTGCCGGCCTCGCCCGCCCGCGCGGCCTCAATGGCGGCGTTCAAAGCCAGGATGTTGGTTTGGAAGGCGATATCTTCGATCACCTTGGTAATGTTGGCGATCTGGGCCGAGGCGGAGCCGATCTCGGCCATGGCGGCGGAGAGCTGGCGCATATGGTCGTTGCTGGCCGCCACGCCCTCGTCGGCCTGCTCCACGTAGCTGTTGGCCTGCTTTACATTGATGTTGTTCTCTTCGGCCTGCTCGGCAATGATAACGACGGAGGCGTTGAGCTCCTCTACGGTGGAGGCCTGCTCGGTGGAGCCGGCGGCCAGGGCCTGCGCCCCGCTTGAAACCTGGGAAGCGCCCGCGTTTACCTGCTCGGCCGCCGTATTGATGGTGTGCATGGTTTGGTTGAGGGCGGCGGAGGTGCTTTCGATGGCGTTTTTGAGCACCACATAGCCGCCGGGGTATTCCACTTCTATCTTGGCCTGTAGGTCGCCTTGGGAAATCTTAACGAACTTGTCGACCACATCCCCGAGCACCCGGTTCTGCATGACGTTGGTCTGCTGGATAAGCTTGGCCATCTGGCCGATCTCATCCTTGCTTTCGTATTGGATATGGGCGGCTGTGTTGCCCTTGGATATATCTTCGTAAACGCCCACGATCTCCCTGATGGGGATGATGAGCGAGCGCCTGGTAATTATGATGATGCAGGCCGTTATGGCCATAGAAGCCACGCAGAAGATGATGGCCCCCATCCGGGCTGCGGTCGCGATATCCTCGGCTTGCGCATGTTGCGCGTCGGCACGATCTATGGCCGTGGTCGCGAAGGCATCCAAAATGGCGATGGCCTGATCGATCACCGGCCTGTACTGGTTGGAATATAAGCTTAGCGCGGTATTGTGGTTGGATTCCGAATCGCTCAGCAAAAGCTCGGAGAGCGTGGCCCGGGTGGCGGCCGCCTTGGTAATGAGTTCGCGGAGGGCCTGTATATCCGCCGACCGGTCTATATTGCGCTGGTTCGCCTCGTATTCGTTCAGCTCGGCCAGTACGTCTTTGCCGTATTGGCTGGCCTGATCCACGGCCAGCTTAATGTCGTCCTGGTCCGTGGCGATCAGCGCCTCCGCCAGTTCATGCAGAATGCCGCGCATGCTCACCTGCATCACCCGCAGATGATCCGCGTTGGGCACGGTATAGTCGCCGTACAGATCGATCTGCGCGCCAATATTGGCGATGTTGATAACGGTAAAAAAGCCCGAGGCCGAGAACAGAAGCAGCACGATGGCGTAACCGACGATGAGTTTCATGCCGATGGACAGGTTTTTCATAATATCATTCCCCCTTATAGATTGAGGCTCTTCCTACATAAATTTGGCATCTTTGCCGTGCGTCCGCCGGCCCCGGGCCGGATCCATATCTGTGAATGCGGGCGTATAAAGCCCGCCGCTATTGCTTGCGGTAGACCGCGGGCATCACATAACGGTAGCGCATCGTCTCACGGCTGAGCGCCTCCGAATGGCCGATGAAGAGGAAGCCGCCGGGCTCGGTGATGTCGTAAAGCCTGCGCACCAGCCGCTCCTTCGTTTCGGCGTCGAAATAGATCATCACGTTGCGGCAGAAGATGACGTGCATCTTGCGCCGGAAGGGAAAGGATGCGCCCATCAGGTTAATGTTGCCGAAGATCACTTCCTTGCGGATCCTATCGGCTACCACCACCTGCTCCGCGCCCTGCGGCTTGAAGTAGGTCTTTTGCCAGGATGGCGGCAGGTCGGCGATCTTATCCTTGCCGTAGATGCCGGCTTTGGCAG
Source organism: uncultured Oscillospiraceae bacterium (assembly GCA_964489575.1). Lineage (GTDB taxonomy): Bacteria > Bacillota > Clostridia > Christensenellales > CAG-138 > Pelethousia. Next base: position 4,291 of record CAZAZI010000030.1, read on the forward strand.
CCGCCAGCACGCCCTGGGAGATATCCGTAGCCAGAATTTTGGTATCCCAGGCGGCTTTTTGCGGCCCGAAAAACTCGTCGATCAGCATGGCCAGGGTATAGGGCTCCTCGCCGGTGGAGCAGGCGGCGCTCCAAATGCGCAGATCTTTATCCTTCACCGTTTTGGCCAGATAAGGCAGCACGCTTTCCTTGAAAAAATGAAAGTGCGCCGGCTCCCGCATAAAGAAGGTGTAGTTGGTGGTGATCTTATCCAGCATTTGGGCCGCAGCCTGGCCGCTCTGATCCGCCTTGACGTATTCCAGGTATTCAGAGAGGCTGGTCATGCGCATGCTTTCCAGCACCCGGCCGAGCCTGCCCTCGATCAGGGGGATCTTTTCCTTTTTAAAGTTGATGCCGTAGTTGGCCCGGATGTATGCGGCGAATTCCTTGAATTCCTTTTCTTGTATGGCGATCATGTTGCCTCTCCCTTATGAGGAGAAGGAGGCTTGCGGCGCTCCTTCAGGCCGTGGGCCGCGGCTGCCCGCCCTCCCGTGGGCGGCTCAGCCGATGGCGCTAAGGGAATCCAGCTCGTCGTCGCTGAGCAGCCGTTGCGAATCCAGCAGCAGGATGACCTTGCCCTCGGATTTGCCGATGCCCTGGATATATTTGTGCGCGCCCCTGCCCACCTCGGGGGGCGGGGCGATTTCGTCTTCCCGCAAGGTGAGCACCTCGGCCACGCTATCCACGATCAGGCCTACGGAAACGGCGTTGGTATCCAGCACGATGATGCAGGTGCGGTCGTCGTATTCGCGCTCGGCCTTTTTAAAGCGCAGCCGCGCATCCATCACGGGGATGATGCTGCCGCGAAGGTTGGTAACGCCCTTAACATACGCAGGCATTTCAGGAACCTCCGTAATGGGCTGAATGCCGATGATCTCGGTGATATATCGGATCTCCATACCATACAGCTCCTCGCCCAAGGTAAAAATGAGGTATTTTCCCGTTAGCGTATCCTCATTTTCCTGCCCCGCCAGGCCCATTAGATCTACCTGTGCCATTAAAACCGCCTCCTTTATATTTCATGCCATTGTTATGAGCGCTTGGATCGGGCCCGCCGCAATGGCCTGCCCGTTGCGCTTGTTCCTGCGCCGCCGATTAGATGAGGGGGACTGCCATTTATTATAAACAGCATCAGGCGGGCACACAATCCGCTCTCACCTAATTCTGTAAGAAAAGTCGGTTTTTGTCAAAGCCTTTATTAAGCAGCTTACAGGCCGGCGCGCCCGTTACGGCCACAGAAGGCCGCCTCCTCCTTTTCGCCTCTTTTCCTATTCTCTATAATCGTCAAATCAGGCCCGAATACTTAGCCCGTTTTGCCACTTTTTGCCCAAAGAGCGGCCAAATGGGTGGTATGGCGGAAAAAAACGGACAAAATTGATTTTTTTTGTTAATTTTTGTTGAAAGTACCTCACGTTATTGGATATAATCATTATGGTATATATTCACAACACGTTTATATTTTGGCGGCATAGCCTGCTGCTGTTCCGAACCGGCTGCGCTGCTTGATGCTAAGGAGAACTGGATTTGGATTGGTTGGTTGTCTACATGGCCGTGATCGCGCTTGTGGGGATTCTGTCTGTTTGGTTCCTCCTGCGCGGGCGTATCCGGCTCTTTAGCATCGGCATGATGCTTTTGGGCCTGGCCGCCGGCCTCTTTTTGTACAGCCAAACCTATATTTTCGACAAATGGCAGGGCGTACTGCTGGCTGCGGGCGGCCTGCTCGTAGTGAGCACGCTGGCTTATGTGCCGGTGGTTGCGAATCTACGCAAAAAAGACAAGCGCGCATATGACAGAGCCACCCGGGCCGCCCGGGCCGAAGCCCGGGCGGAAGCCCACCGCGCGCTACGCGAGGCGGAAGAGCGGCTCGCGCAACCGGCAAATTCCGTCGCACTGCGCAACCACAGGCCCCTCACCCTGGAACTCTCCACGCCGGAGGCCTCCGCCTCGGGGGCCGCGCAGACTGCGGCAACCGATACAGTGCGGGCGGCCGAGTCCCTGCCCATTGCAGAGCAGGAGGAAGTCTTCGCGCCCGCGCCTGAATTCGAGCCTATACCCGAGCCCGAATCCGATCCTGCGCCTGCATCCGAACCCGCGCCCGAACCCGCGCCCGAGCCCGCGCCGGAGCCTGAACCGGAGCCGGAGCCTGAGGCTAAGCCCGAGCCGGTGCTTGAACCCGAACCGGAGCCTGAACTTGAACCCGCGTCCGAGCTCGCACCAGTGCCCGAACCGGAGCCGGAGCCTGAGGCTAAGCCCGAGCCGGTGCTTGAACCCGAACCGGAGCCTGAACCTGAACCCGCGCCCGAGCTCGCGCCAGTGCCCGAGCCGGAGCCTGAGTCCGAACCGGAGCCCGAACCGGAGCCCGAACCTGAGTCTGAGCCTGAGCCTGAGCCTGAACCGGAACCCGAACCCGAGCCTGCGCCGGTGCCCGAACCGGAGCCGGCGGCCGAGTTCATCGCCTTTACCCGTGCCATGGAGAAGCTCAACGACCTGGTGGTTGGCAAGCAATATTCGGAGGCGCGCAAGCAGGTATTCACCATTCTCCAGAGCGGCTACGAGCCTACGCCCGCGGATAAGCAGCGGCTGCTGCTGATTATGCGGTTACTCCAGGAAAGAGAGAAGCGAGCGGATGGAAACACGTAAGGCCACGCGTGCGCGAGAAGTACAAACCGGCGCCATGGTGTCGGGTGCGGTCGCAACCATCGTGGTGACCTGCTCGCTCATCCTTTTCGGGGCTTTTTGGGGCATGCGACGGGTCTCTGCGGCGGAGGCGTTCGCCCCAGGCACGCAGATCGACGGCGTGGCCGTGGGCGGCTTGTCCTTTGCCGAGGGCGAGCGCAGCGTGGGGCAGGCCCTGGAGGCGCAGCTTGGCAATATCCAGATACCGCTCAGCTATAACGGCGCTACGAAGGTTTTTACAGCCGGGGAGCTGGGCATTTCAACCAATGTGGAAGCCCTGCTCGATCAGGCGTATAGCCGCAATAAAAACGGCGCGTTGCTGGCCGATTTCGATCTGTCGCACGCCCCCTACTCCGCCAGATCCGAGCTGATTTTAGATGAAGGCCGCATGGCCGCAGCCATAGAGGCCTTCCTTCGGGCAAACGATATCCCCGCACTCGAGGCTTCCGCCAGCTTCGATCCGGCCTCACGCTCCTTCTCCTACACCCCCGAGTCCAAGGGCATGCAGGCGGATACGCAGAAGGTGATCAATGCCGTGAAGGCGCAGCTAGCGCAGGCGGATTACCGGGCGATCCAGGTGGACGGCCGCTATACCCAGCCGGTGGAGCCGGTGCGCACCCAGGCGGATCTGGAGCGAAACACGGCCCTCATCGGCGCCTGCGTTACCATGGCCACTGATGATGAAAACCGCAATGCCAACATCCGGCTGATGTGCGAAGCTGTGGATGGGCTCGCGATCCCCCCGGGTGAAACCCTCTCGCTCAACGAGCTGGTGGGCCAACGCACCGAGGCCAAGGGCTTCCGCGCGGCAGGCTCCATCGTGGATGGCCAGTTGGCGGATTCTATCGGCGGCGGCATCTGCCAGCTGGCCGGCACCCTTTATAACGCGGCGCTGTTGGCGGATATGGAGATCGTGGAGCGCGTGCATCACACGTGGCCCTCGGAATATCTGCCCATCGGCCTGGACGCCACGCTCAATTGGGATAATAAGGACCTAAAGCTGAAAAACCGTTCCAGCTATCCCATTTTTATTTCCGCCAGGCTCGAAGACCTGACGGTGACCGTGCAGATCTATGGCGAACCCCCGGCGAACGGCATAGAGATCGATGTGGATAACCAGATCACTAAGGAGATCGAAGCGCCGCAGCCCGAGATCATCTACACCAACAAGCTTATGGCCGGCGCGGAGCGCGTGAAGGTGCGTTCCCGCAAGGGCTACGAAGTCGTCGTCACCCGCCGTTATTGGAAGGATGGCGAGCTTGTGGGAACGGAGCTGATCGCCAAGGATCATTTCCGCGCCATGCGCGGCACGACCCTCATCGGCACGGACGATACCATCAAATAAGCAAATAAATATGCCGGCGGCATGCAAATAAGCAGGAGGTAGAACATGAAAAAATCCACAGAGGTTTTAGGTCTTAAAGTGATCGGCATCAAAGAAGGCACGGATAAGGGCGTTATCCAGGACATCGTAATCGACGCGGAGGGCAAAAAGATCAGCCATCTGATCCTCAAGGATAGCCGCGGATACGGCTTTTATGGCCTCGCCTTTGCAGAGGTTTTGGGCATCGGCGCGGATTATGTCATCGTCCCCACCATCGGCGGTGTGAAGAAGCTTTATGAATCTGAGGAACTGCTGGAGGTCATCGAAAAGGGTTTCTATCTGCTGGGAGCCACCGTGCTCTCCAGCGGCGGCGACATCATCGGCGAGGTAGAAGATTTCGCCTTCAACCCCAAGGGCGGCGCCCTGGGGCGGATTATGCTCAACAACGGCGCGGATTTCCCCGCGGAAAAGATCGAATCTCTGGCCGGCAGCACCGTGTTCATCAACCTGGACGATGCGCCCATCGAACGTGCTCTGCCTGCGGAGGGCATTGAGGGGGATTCCATCCGCTTCCTGCTGGGTAAAACCCTGCGCAGCGCCGTAGTCAGCGAGGACGGCGCCTTTGTAGCCGAGGCCGGCACCCTGCTGACCGAGGATATCCTGCGCGAGGCCAACCTGCACGATGCCCTGCTGACCCTTACCCTCAACGTGTAATTCCCTATAAAGGCGTAATTTAAAGACCAAAAAAGTGGCTGTGCGCCACTTTTTTGGTCTTGGCAAAGGCGCTTGTTCGCACTTCGCGGCCGGCGCTTTTTTAACAGCGCCTTGACAGAAAACGGACGGTGATGTAGTCTTTATCTATCACCTTACTTGATGAGGCTGCAAATTATGAACGAAGCGATTTTCTCCCAACCCCTTTTAGCCTTTGCTTGCGCCGCCATTGGATATCTCCTTGGCAACATCCAAACCGCGATCATCATCAGCAAGTTTTTTTACCATGACGACGTGCGCAACCACGGTAGCGGCAATGCGGGCAGTACGAACATGATACGCGTCTTTGGCCTTAAGCCGGGCGCGATCACATTTGCCGGGGATTTTTTGAAGTCTGTCGCCAGCATCCTGGCCGGCCGGTTTCTTTTTGGTTCCCTGGGTGGATACATTGCGGGTTTCATGGCGGTATTCGGGCATTGCTATCCGGCCTTTGTCCATTTTCGCGGCGGTAAAGGCGTAGCGTCTTCCATTGGGCTCGCTTTTATGGTGAATCCCTTTGGCGCCGCCTTTTCCGTTGCCATCGGAACGATCGTTTTCTCCATTACCAAACGGGTCTCCGTCGCCTCCCTCCTGAGCATTCTGCTGTTTTTCATTAGCGTAATAATATTAAGGGGTTCCGATATCGCGCTGGTGGTTACAGCAGGGCTTATTGTGATCCTGGTATACATACGCCATATTGAAAACATCAGGCGCCTCATCCGCGGGGAGGAAGCAAAGCTCATCCCCAAAGCCAAAGGTTGATCTTCATAGCGGTATAAGCCCCATAACGGATTTTTCAGCATTTTGCAGCACAAAGACAGGCCGCCTTCCGTGCGTTTATATAAGCACGAAAGGCGGCTTGGCTTTATCGTCGTGGCCTTATGTCAAATTGTGGCGCGTTTTATTCGACGTCCTTGGTGGCGACCATATCAACCCCGGTTCCAGCAACGTTTGCTTTCACGACGTCGCCGATATGCACAGGCGCCTGAACACAAACATCAACGATATCCTTGATGCAGTTGAATATGCTGGCTTTAGGTACGTCGCTGCGCGTCTTGCACGATACCGTCGTCGCGCCGGTTTTGCTTCCCAGCACGCGTACGGAGCTTGTAACGATGCGGGTGGGATTTGAAATCTCTTTTCTCGCATAAGCATCGCCGCGAAGGCAGGTGTTGCCCGCTATTTCGATGATCTCGACGCCATCAAGGGTTACTTCCATTTGGCATCCCATGGGGCAACCGATACAGGTGAGTTTCCGAACTTCCATAGCTACGC
>CAZAZI010000031.1:0-10279 GCA_964489575.1 uncultured Oscillospiraceae bacterium
GCGCGCCCTTCGTGCGCTACGACAATATGGATTACCGCACGGTGAAGCAGGCCTTGCAGGAGTTCATCTTCAACCTTAACGTGCCCACCCGCGTGGGCTTCCAGTGCCCCTTCTCAAACCTCACCTTCGACATCCATCCGCCCCGCACCCTGCGGGATCAGGCGGTGATCGTCGGCGGCAAAATGATGGAGGAGACCTACGGCGATTTCCAAAAAGAGATGGATATGATCAACATGGCCTTCTGCGAGGTGATGATGGAGGGGGATAACAAGGGCCGTGTCTTTACCTTCCCCATTCCCACCATCAACGTTACGGCGGATTTCGAATGGAACAGCCCTGTGGTCAACAAATTCATGGAGATCACCTGCCGCTACGGCATCCCCTATTTTTCCAACTACATCAATTCCGACCTCTCCCCCGAGGATGCGCTTTCCATGTGCTGCCGGCTGCGGCTCAACACCAGCGAGCTGCGCAAGCGGGGCGGCGGCCTTTTCGGCTCCAATCCCCTCACCGGCTCCATCGGCGTGGTCACGGTAAACCTGCCCCGCATCGCCTACCTGGCGAACGCGGAAGAGGAATATTTCGACCGCCTGCTCGCCCAGATGGAGATCGCCAAAAAGAGCCTGGAGATCAAACGCAAAACCATCGAGGAGCAGACCGAGCGCGGCCTGTATCCCTACAGCGCGCATTATTTAGAAGAGGTCAAGCAGCGCACGGGCAGTTATTGGTATAACCACTTCAACACCATTGGCCTAATCGGAATGAACGAGGCCTGTCTCAACTTCCTCGGCAAGGATATCACCATCAAGGAAGGCCAGGCCTTTGCCCTGCGTACGCTGGATTTCATGCGCGCGCATATCGCCCGCTTCCAGGAAGAGACCGGCCACGTATACAACCTTGAGGCCACCCCGGCCGAGGGCACCAGCTACAGCCTGGCCAAGCTGGATAAGGAGCGTTACCCCGGCATCATCACGGCCGGGCAGGACGAACCTTACTACACCAACTCCTCCCAGCTGCCCGTAGGCTTTACGGACGATATCTTCGAAACGCTGGATTTGCAGGATGAACTCCAATGCAAGTATACGGGCGGCACGGTGCTGCATATGTACCTGGGCGAGCAGATCCGCGATGTGGAGCTGGCCAAGCAGCTGATTCGCAAGGCCTTCACGCACTATAAGCTGCCTTACATCTCCCTCACGCCCACCTTCTCCATCTGCCCGGAGCACGGCTATTTGGCCGGCGAGGTTTACGCCTGCCCCGCGTGCGGCCAGGATACCGAGGTATGGAGCCGCGTCGTCGGCTACCTTCGTCCCGTGCAGAATTTCCACAAGGGCAAGCAGGAGGAATATAAAGATCGGGTCAAATATGTGATCAAGCCCGAGGAATTGCAGGCATGATCTTCGGCGGCATGCAAAAAAGCAGCACCATCGATTTCCCCGGTGTGCTTTGCTGCGTGCTGTTCACCCGGGGCTGCGATATGAACTGCTTTTACTGCCATAACCGCGAGCTGATCGGCCGGGCCGGCGCAAACCTGGCCGAAGAGGAGGTTTGGGCCTTTCTCGAAAAGCGCAAGGGCTTGCTGGACGGCGTGGTGCTCAGCGGCGGCGAGCCCACATTGCAAGCGGATCTTCCCGAGGTTCTTAGCCGCATCCGGGCTCTAGGCTATAAGACCAAGCTGGATACCAATGGCCAGCGGCCCGGCGCAGTAGTGACCCTATGGGAAGCGGGGCTGCTGGATTACGTGGCCCTGGATATCAAGGCCCTCCCCGCAGATTATCCCGCGCTCACCGGCCAAGAAGGCGCGGGCCCGGCCAAAACCGCCAAAGCCCTGCAATGGCTGGGCGCTGCCTACGAGCTGCGCACCACCCTCTACCCGGGCCTTAAAATGGAGCAGCTCAAAGAGCTGCTCGCTTCCTTTCCCCCGGCCCCCCGCTGGCGGCTCAATTACTTCCGCCCGCCCGCGCTCTATAGGCCGCAGGACGCGCCCCTGCTGCAGCGCCCGGCCCTTAGTTCCGTAGCCATCGCCTCGGAGCTGGGCGCGCTGCTGGCCCTGCAGCCCAACCTGCTATCCTGACAACCGAAAAGGTGGCCTTTGCGCCACCTTTTGCTTTACTACAATCCCTGGCCGCCAGGGTTTTGTTGCTTTTCCTCTAAATCCTTTTTGCAGCCGCGCTCCTTCTTGGCGCGATACATGGCCTTATCCGCGGCCATGTAGAGCTCCCGGTAGGTATGGCCATCCTGGGGCGCAAGGGCAAGGCCCGCGCTGGCGGAAAGGATCCGCCCCTGGTCGCCCACGGAGATGGCGCGAATGCGGCGGAGCAGCTGCTCGGTACGCTCGCGGGCCGCCTCCAGGTCGCGCGGGCCGGGCAGGAACACGATGAACTCATCCCCGCCTATCCGGGCCACGATATCCCCCTGGCGGAAGGTCTCGTTGAGCAGGCGGCCCAGCTGGGCCAGCGCCAGGTCGCCGGCGCTGTGTCCATAGGTATCGTTGAGCTTTTTGAGCCGATCCACATCCAGCATGATCAAAACGCCCTGGGGCCGCTGCTTTAAAAGCTCGTCGATCATATCCTCCCCGGCCTTGTTATAGGCGCCCGTTAGAATATCCCGGCGGGCGCTCTCCTCCAGCTCCCGCTCACGGCTGCGCTGGTCCGTAATATCCACCAGCTTGCCTACTACCAGCGAAAGGCCCCTGGCCGCATCCTCCAACGCCCTGTATTGGCAGCCGAACCAAAGGTAGCATTCGTCCTGGCACTTGATCCGCAGCTCCGCATAATAGAGGGTGCCCTCCCCCTTGCGCGCAAAGAAGATCTCGCGCACCTTATTAAGGTCGTCCGGATGGAAAAGCTTACGGGCCTGATTCGGGCAAGAGATATTCTCCAGGCGGGCGGCGCCCCTCAGGCAAAGGCGGGCCTCCGCGTTGGAGGTAAATTCCATAGCGTCCGTTTCGCGGTTGTATTCAAAAAGCACCGTATCGGAAAACTGGCCCAGCATGGCATAGCGGCGCTGCTCGCGCTCGAGCTTTCTGCGGTCCTTTAGCAGCATGGCATAAATCACGCAGCAGGAGCCCGTTGTCAGCAGCACCAAGGCGGCGCTGGTGTGCAGCACGCTTTTGAGCATGCTGTCGGTTTTTACCAACACGTCCGATCCGCGCAAAACGGCCACCAGGTGCCAGTCGTTATAGCCGATCTCCCCGATAGAAACGAAATAGGCGCTGCCTTGGCTGGTAAATTGATAGCTGCTCTCGCCCCGGCCATGCAGGGTTTTGGCAATATCGGCCATATCCGCCTCGGAGAGGCCGTCGTTTTGCACGCTGGCAAAGATATCCCCGGTCGGGCGGGTCTGGGTGTCAATAAAGGCGAAGCGGCCGTCGCTGGTCACCAGGCAGGTGTCCACTTTTTGATAGGTGACGCCGTCCGGCTCTACCCGCACCAGGCTCTCCGCCCGCATGCGGGCGGAGAGCACGCCGGAAATCTCCCCGTTTTCCCACACAGGCACGCAGATGTAATAATTATAACCGCCCAAAGGGAGGGAATAGGTAATATCAGTCACTACGACCTCACCCCTGGCCAGGCGCGCGGCGGAGGCGGCCAGCCAGCTGGTCGCTAGGTTCTCCACGGCCGTATAGCCTACGGCCTCGGTGGAGCCGGTGGTATCCATCTGATCCAGCAGCGCCCGGAAGCGCGCGTCCTGCGGGGGAACGCCAACGATCTGTACTATATTGGCCGCGGCTTGCAGGGAATTGCGCGTATCGGCGATCTGCGCGCTGATTTCAGAGGCCCGGTTTTGGATGTTCGCATCGAGATTGCTGCGCACCAGGGCGTCGATCTCCTGCTTGAGCCTGCCCTTTTGCAGGCCCAAAATCCAAACGACAGCCGCCGCGAACAGCAGGCTGCACGCAAGAAAAACCAGCCCCGGCTTAACGCCCGGGCTTCGTTTATCCCCTGCCAAAGGGCCTGCCCCAAAAGGCCGCCCCCTTGATTTTTCAGTCGCCAGCTTCCGGTTTTGCGCACTACGATAAAGAGCCATATATATATAAAATTTTAATGGATACAGATGGAATTTACAAGATATTTTCGATAAATCGCCTGTAAAATGCATGTAAAAACATACCTGCCTTATTTTTACCAAACCCTTTCGCTCTTTCCTATGGAATATGCTATAATCAATCATGCAAACATAGGCAGATCGGCGGGCTGCTCGGCCATAGCGTTTATTCGGGAGGGATTTTTCATGTATAGGATCGCTATCATCACGGCCAGCGATAAGGGTGCCCGGGGCGAGCGGGAGGATGTGAGCGGCCAAGTCATCCGCGAGATGTGCGGGAGCTTTGCTTCCGTATCTTCTTATGAGATACTGGCCGATGAGCGGCCGCTGATTGCCGAGGCCCTCAAAAGGCTCTGCGATGAGGATTTGGCCGAAGTAGTTTTTACCACCGGCGGCACGGGCTTTTCCTCCCGGGATATAACGCCCGAGGCCACGCTGGATGTGGTGGAGCGCCTGACGCCGGGCATCCCCGAGGCCATGCGCGCCAAGAGCCTGCAAATCACCAACCGGGCCATGCTCACCAGGGCCGTGGCCGGCATCCGCAAACGTACGCTCATCGTCAACCTGCCCGGCAGCCCCAAGGCCGTGCGCGAATGCCTGGAGGTTATCCTGCCGGCGTTGGGCCATGGTGTGGATATCCTGCGGGGCGAGGCCGCGGAATGCGCCCGCACATAGCAGGGGCCAAGGAGAATTTATGGAAAAGCTATCGCACATAGATGAAAAGGGCCAAGCCCGCATGGTGGATGTAGGGGCCAAGGCCGATAGCAAGCGCCGGGCCGTAGCCCAGGCCATTGTAAAAATGAAGCCCGCGACCCTGGCCATGATTACGGACGGGCAAATGCCCAAGGGGGATGTGTTTGCCTGCGCCCGCATCGCCGGTATCATGGCTGCCAAGCGTACTTGGGAGCTGATCCCCATGTGCCATCCCCTCCCGCTGGACGCCGTGCGCGTGGAATTAGCGCCGCTTGGCACGGATCGGGTGCGCATCGAGGCCGAGGTCTCCTGCACCTACCACACGGGCGTGGAGATGGAAGCGCTCACCGCCTGCTCCGTGGCCGCCCTTACGGTATACGATATGTGCAAAGCCGTGGAACGAGGCATGGAGATCGGCCAGGTCTGCCTGCTGCACAAGAGCGGCGGCAAAAGCGGCGCCTATCAGCGGCAAAGCGAGGATTGAGCATGCGGGATGATTATGGGCGCTCCATCGAATATCTGCGGCTTTCCGTTACGGATAAGTGCAACCTGCGCTGCCAATACTGCATGCCCGAAAGCGGCGTGCCCGCCCTTGCTCACAGCGATATTCTGCGGGTGGAGGAATGCGTGGCCATCGCCGAGGCCGCCGTCTCTTTGGGCGTCACCAAGATCCGCATCACCGGCGGCGAGCCGCTGGTGCGCAAGGGAATTCTGGAAATCTGCCAAGGAATCGGCGCGCTGCCCGGCCTTAGGGAGCTTTGCCTCACCACCAACGGCCTGCTGCTCACGCGCTATGCCAAAACCCTGCGCGCGGCAGGAGTCCACCGGCTCAACATCAGCCTGGATACGCTGGACGCTGCCAAATACCGCCGTATTACCCGCTGGGGCGAATTCAAGGATGCCTGGGCCGGCATTGAGGCCGCCGAGGCCGCCGGATTCGATAACATCAAGCTCAACGCCGTGCTGATGGGCGGCGTCAACGACGATGAGATCCCCGCCCTAATCGAGCTGACCAAGGGCAAGCCCTATGAGGTGCGCTTTATCGAGCTGATGCCTATCGGCGCGTGCGCGCATTGGGAAAAGGGCCGCTTCCTGCCTGCGGAAGCGGTGCTTACAGCTTGCCCGGCGCTCCTACCCCTGCCAGCTAAGGGCGTGGCGGCGCGCTACCAAATGCCGGGCTATTTGGGCACGGTAGGGCTGATTCGGCCCCTGAGCCACCGCTTTTGCGGGGATTGCAACCGCATCCGCGTAACAGCGGACGGCATGCTCAAGCCCTGCCTGCACTCCAGCGAGGAAATCTCCCTGCGGGGCCTTGGGGGAGAGGCGTTACTGGCCGCTATGCGGGCCGGCATCGCGAAAAAGCCCATGCGCCACCACATGGTGGAGCGTGGCAGCGACACGGACCGGACCATGAACCGGATTGGAGGATGAGCTAAGATGGCAAAGGTCGTAGCGGTAAACATCAGCGAACACAAGGGCACCTTTAAGCATCCCATACCCGTGGCCCACACCAGCGTGGATCATGGCATCGAGGGGGACGCCCACGCCGGGAACTGGCACAGGCAGATCAGCCTCTTGGCTAAGGAGAGCGTGGATAAGATGACCGCCCTGGGCGTGCAAGACCTCACGCCGGGCAAATTCGCGGAAAACATCACCACCGAGGGCATCGAGTTGTATACTTTACCCATAGGCGCCAAGCTGCGCCTGGGCGGCTGCCTGGCAGAGGTGACGCAGATCGGCAAGGAATGCCACCAGCATTGCCAGATATATAAGCAGGTAGGCATGTGCATCATGCCTACTGAGGGCATCTTCGTAAAGGTGCTCGAGCCGGGCGATATCCGCCCCGGGGATGAGATCAGCATCGTGTGATGCCAGATAAACAAGCGGCCCGCGAGGGCCGCTTCAGCGTGCCGAGAAAGTGGCGATGGCCACTTTCTGGCTTTTACAGGCTCCAGAGCTTTTCCGGGGAGAGCAGCAGCACCATGCCCTTATCCGCGTTGGCCACGCCCAGTATGTAGTCATTCGCGGAAACGGCCAGCGCGGGGGCGGGCGAAATATTCTCTCTGCCGATCTGCCTGACCTCTTCCACCGCGTCCACGATCAGGCCTAGAGCCTTGCCTGCAACGGTGCATACCAATATGCAGGTGCGCTCCGTATAATCGGCCTCCGCCTTGCCCAGGCGCAGCCGCGCATCCATTACGGTGATGATGCTGCCCCTTAGGTGGATCACGCCCTTTTCATAGGCCGGGGCCTGGGGAATGCGGGTGATCTCCTGCATCTGTACGATCTGCACCACGCTTTCGATCGGCAAGCCGAAAAGCTGCCCGTCCAGCCAGAATATCAGATACCGATCCTCCATCTCCTCCTGGCCAATGGCCATGTTCTGCAGCAGGGATTCCATACCGCTTTCTCCTCTCTATATTTTTATACCAAGCGAAATTCGCGCATCATCTCCTGCAAAAGGGCAGCCTGGCTGGAAAGCTCCTCGCTGGCGGCGGCGCTCTCTTGCGCGGTGGCGGAGTTGGTTTGCACCACGGCGGAGATCTGCTCCATGCCAAGGTTCACCTGGGATACGGCCTCGGCCTGCTCCCGGCTGGCCTTTGTGATCTGCTCCACCGTGGCGGCCAGCTTCTTTACGCCCTGTACGACCGCTTCCAGGGATTGGGCCGTGCCCTGCGCAATGCCCGCGCCCCGCTCCACGGCGGTGATGGAGCCTTCGATGAGGGAAGTGGTGTTGCTGGCTGCCTCGGCGCTCTTGGAAGCAAGGTTTCGCACCTCGTCGGCCACCACGGCAAAGCCCTTGCCCGCCTCCCCTGCCCGGGCCGCTTCCACGGCCGCGTTAAGGGCCAGGATGTTGGTTTGGAAGGCGATATCCTCGATGGTTTTGATGATCTTGCCGATCTCGCCGGAGGAGGCGCGGATCTCGGCCATGGCCCGGGTCATTTCCGCCATCTTGGCATTGCCCTCCAGCACCTGCGCCTGCGCCTCGCCCGCGAGCCGTTTGGCTTCATCCGCGTTTTGCGCGTTCCCGCGCACCTGCTCCGAAATGGAGCTAACCGAGGCGAACAGCTCCTCCACGGTGCCGGCCTGTTCGGCCGCGCCCTGGCTGAGGGACTGCGCGCCGTCGGATACCTGGCCGGCCCCCAGGGCTACCTGCTCCGCGGATTGAATGATCTGCCGCATGGTATCGCTCAGGGTTTGGGCGATGCGCTCCATCGACTGGGCCAGGGGCCGAAAGTCCCCCTTATAGGCCGCGCCGAGGCCGGCTGCGCCGAAATCGCCGCCAGCCATGCCGTCCAGCCGCGCATCCATATCCGCGATGATCTCGCGCACCTGGGTGAGGATGGTATCGGTAGCCTCGGCCAGTATCCTGGTTTCATCCTTGCTTTGCACCTGCGGCACAGGGGATTGGAGATCCCCCTCGGCAACCAGGGCCAGCCGCTTGGCACAGGCCTTCACGGGCCGGGATATGCGGTTGCCCGTAGCCACGGCCGCGGCCGCGCCCACTACCATCACCAGCGCCACCAGGCCGATGGTGATGTAGATGCCCTGCAAGGTCTGCTCCATAAAATCCGCCTGGGGCGCGGTAACGGCAAGGCTCCAGCCGCTGGTCTCTGAAATGGGCGCGAAGGCGAGCACCCTGCTCTCGCCGCCGTAAACATAGGAGCCGAAGCCGGAAAGGCCCTCTATCATTTGCTGCTCCAGCGCGGCCAGATCCGCCTGGCCGGGATCCGTTTGCGCATCCTTAATGGTATTGCTGCGGCCCGTAACCAGCGCGCGGTTTTTATGCGCGATCACGTTCCCTTCCTTGTTGATGATGTAGGCGGAGCCGTTTTCGCTCACCCGGAGCCCTTCCACGAGCTGGCTGAGTATCTCCCCATCCACCGAGGCGATTATCACGCCCGCCACCTTCAGGCCCCGCTGGCCATGCTGCCAAAGGGGCGCGCCGATTATGATCCGCGTGCTGCCATCCTCGTTGATGATAAGATCGCTCGTGGTGATCTCGCCTTTAAGCGCGGCCTTAAAGCAAGCATTCTCGCTAAAATCCGTTTCATCCGTGAGGGAACGGCCGGTCACGGTGACCAGGTGCGCATCCACAAAGCCGCCATCCTCCGTGCGCACTTGCAGCAAGCGAAGCTTGGTAGCCATGGTGGTGGTGTTTTCGTTATCGGATAGCTGCTTGATCAACCCCATATCCGCTACCGATCCTTTATAGGCGTAAAGCTGCCATTCCAGCCGCTCCGCAGCTGCCTTGGCGGTTTGCGCCATGCTCTGCTCCAAGGTGTTTTGCGTGCCACGATAGCCCAGATAAGCGGAAATCACGCCCGTTATGATTACGGAAGCAGTCAGCAAGGCTACCATAACGACAATAATCTTTGCTCGCAAGGTTTTCATACGGGAACCTCGTTTCTTTGATTTTCGTTTCTCTTGCCTGGCGCAAAACGATCGCCGCGTGCGGATGCACGGGCCGGGTATGGATATTATGCCTTTTCATAGTTATCGCGATTTTTCTATAATGCCTTAAGAGCCTTAGCTATGAGCGCTTTGCGCCATAGGCGTAAAAGAGACGCCCCTGCTCCGCGCATACAGTATATCATACGATTTGTTTGGACGCATTACAATCTATGAGGTTTTCGACAAAAATCTTCCAATTGCGGCGGTTATGATATTATGCTTGACAATAATACGGTACCATATTATACTAAACAAGGTTGTTACGGTACCGTATCATTTTATCCAATAAAAAAAGGAGGAAGCGTTTATGAACAAGACTGAAACTACATATGATCTGCAAGAGCATATCATGCGCCTGGTGCGCATGATGCGCCGCCACCCGGCCGGTGGGGCGGGGCATATCTCCCACAGCGGCCTGCAGCTGCTTAAGGTAATCCTGATGGAGGATGGCATCCGCACTTCGGAGTTGGCCCAGCGGCTGGATATCCGGCCCTCGTCCCTTACGGATTTACTCAAGCGCATGGAGGAAAACGGGGATATCTCCCGCGAGCGGGATGCGCAGGATTCACGCGTGCAGCGCATCCGCGCCACGGATAAGGCGCGAGAGGCCTTTGCGGAGCGGCAGGTGCAGCGTGCGCGGCAGGCGGAGCGCCTGGCCGCCTGCCTGAGCGAGGAGGAATCCGCCGCCTTCTGCGCCACCTGCGATAAGCTGAGCGCCTTTTTAGAGGCCGAATACGGCGGCGAAGCACATCGCCATCGCGGCTGCGGCCATCATGGGGGCCGCGGGCGTCCCGGCGGGCATGAAGGCCACGGGCGGGGCGGCCGTCAGGAGCGCGAAGCCGCCGGCCCAGAGGGGGAAGGGACCTATCTATGAGCCCGGGCGGCCGTTCTTGGATGCCCAGGCCCATGACGGAGGAGGAGCGAAAGAACCAGCCCAGGATCACCAAGGCGCTGCTCAAACGGATCTTTGGCTATCTCCTGCCCTATTGGCCTTATATGCTGCTGGTGGGCGGGGCCATCCTTGTTGCTGCGCTGCTGGATATGCTGCCCGCCATCCTCACCGGCCAGATCATCGACAAGGGCT
>CAZAZI010000032.1:0-10076 GCA_964489575.1 uncultured Oscillospiraceae bacterium
ACCGAAAACTAATGTTGGGCCAATGATAGCACAGGGAAAAATAAAAGTCAATACACAATATATTATTTTTGTTTCTGCGTTTGGTGAATGGAAATAGCATCTCATCTTGATTTTCATCCGCGCGGCCCGGCGCCAAGAGGCCCGGCAAGCCGGGCGAGACTTGCCTTTAAGCCGTGTTTATGCTACCGTATAAAAAGAGAAATATCGCATTTCGCGCCGAAGAGCGACGGAATGCGCCGATCGGGGCGGGCCCTTTGCAAGCGGGCCAGACCCCGTATAAAAAGAAACGGAGGCTATGCCGCGCCTTGGCTGAGCAGATCGAACAAAATAACAAAAGTAAATATGAAGTGGATATGGCCCGCGGGCCGCTTCTTAAAAAGATACTCCTTTACGCCCTGCCGCTGATCGCCACGGGCCTTTTCCAGCTGCTCTATAACGCGGCGGATATCGTGGTGGTGGGCCGTTATACGGGCAGCACGGCCCTGGCCGCGGTGGGCTCCACCTCCAGCTTGGTCAATCTGCTGGTCAATTTATTCATGAACCTTTCCGTGGGCGTGAGCGTGGCCGTAGCCCATAGCTATGGCGCGAAGAACTATAAGGATGTGAGCGAAACCGTACATACGGCATTTTTGCTAAGCCTTATCGTGGGCGTGGCGGTGGGGGCCTTCGGCTTTTTCGCTTCCCGCGCTATTTTGGACCTGATGGGCTCCCCGGCGGATGTAGTGGAGCTTTCAGCCCTTTATCTTAGGCTGTTCTTTTTGAGCATCCCCGCCAGCACGGTATATAACTTCGGCGCGGCCGTCCTGCGGGCTGTGGGCAATACCCGCCAGCCCTTGTATTATCTCACCATCGCCGGCGCGCTGGATCTGGTTTTGAACCTGGTCTTCGTCATCAATTTCGGCATGGGCGTGGCGGGCGTGGCCCTTTCCACGGTTATCGGCCAATATGTGGCGGCCGGTCTGATCACGGCCTGCCTGCTGCGCACGGAAGGCCCGCTCCAGCTGCACCTCAAGAGCTTGCGCCTGCACGGGGATAAGGTATGGGCCATTTTTCGCATCGGCTTGCCCGCGGGGCTGCAAAGCATGGTCTTCTCCCTCTCCAATGTGGTGATCCAATCCTCCATCAATTCCTTCGGCTCCGTAGCTATGGCGGGCAGCGCCGCCTCTCATAACATCGAGGGATTTATCTTCACGGCGATGAACAGCATGGCCCAGGCTTCCCTTACCTTTACCGGGCAAAACGTTGGCGCCAAGCAATACAAGCGGGTGAATGAGGTCGTGCGCATCT
The DNA here is from genome assembly GCA_964489575.1 of uncultured Oscillospiraceae bacterium. Lineage (GTDB taxonomy): Bacteria > Bacillota > Clostridia > Christensenellales > CAG-138 > Pelethousia. Next base: position 1,288 of record CAZAZI010000032.1, read on the forward strand.
GCCTGGTCACGGTGCTGGCCGTGGGCTTGAGCTTTGGCGCGGCCTGCATCCTTTTCAGCGGCCCGCTGCTTCGCATCTACCTGCCTGCGGACCCCCGGGCTGTGGCCTACGGGGTGCAGCGCCTGTTTATCATCAGCGCTAGCTATTTCTTTATGGGCATGATCGATGTGCTGGTGGGGGCCATGCGGGGCATGGGCTTCTCCTTCACGCCCATGCTGGTGGCGCTGGTGGGCGTATGCGGCCTGCGCATCGTTTGGGTCTACACCATGTTTGCCGCGCGGCGCACCCTGCAGATGCTCTACTTCGCCTACCCGGCCTCCTGGATCATCACCTTCCTCATCGAGTTGGCCGTTTACTTCATCGTCTACAAACGGTTGCTCAGGCGCGGCGCGCCGGCAGCCGAAACGCCGACCCTCGCGGAAAGATAAATTACCATATGGCATAGCAAAGGCCGCCCCCGGTAAACCCGGCGCGGCCTTTTTACACGCCTTGTATCCCGCTATGCTTTAAGCGCGCGCATGGCGTTCAAAATGGCGATTACGGATACGCCTACATCCGCGAAGACCGCCGCCCACATGCTGGCATGCCCCAGCGCGCCCAGCGCCAGCACCAGCGCCTTGATTCCCAGGGCGAAAACGATATTCTGCTTAACGATGCGCAGCGTGCTGCGGGCAATGCCGATGGCCAGGGGTATTTTGGAGGGCTTGTCATCCATGATGACGATGTCCGCGGCCTCGATGGCCGCATCGCTGCCCAAGGCCCCCATGGCGATGCCCACATCCGCCTGCGCCAGCACCGGCGCGTCGTTGATACCATCCCCTACGAAAACCAGGCTGCCGCCCTTGCTGAGTTGGTCATGCAGCTTTTCCACCCATTCCACCTTATCCTGCGGCAAAAGCCCCGCATGGAATTCGCTTACGCCCAATTGGCCCGCTACGTGGCCGGCAGCGGCGGGCGCATCGCCGGTGAGCAGAACAGTTCGCCGCACCCCGGCCTTGTGAAGGGCGGCAAGCGCCTCCGCCGCATCGGCTTTGATCTCGTCCGCAATCAGGATGCGCCCTGCGTAGCCGCCCTCGATCGCAACGTGCACGCTGGCGCCGCCGACTTCCTCGGTTTCCGCAGGCGCAAGGCCCTCGGCTGCCATTAGTTTGGCGTTGCCCACGGTTACGGCCCGGCCATCCACCAGCGCCTTTATGCCCTGGCCCGCGATCTCTTGTACCTGCGCCACGCGGCCCGGCTCGATCTCCCGGCCATAGGCGTTGCGCAGGGAAAGGGCGATGGGATGGGAGGAATAGCTCTCCGCCAGCGCGGCCATGGCCAGAAGCTCTTCTTCGGCTATGCCGGAAGCGGGCAGGCAGGCCTGCACGGCAAACACGCCGCGAGTGAGGGTGCCGGTTTTATCCAGGGCTACGATCTCGGCCCGGGCCAGCGCTTCCATATAATTGCTGCCCTTGATGAGGATGCCCCGGCGGGATGCGCCGCCGATGCCGCCGAAAAAGCCCAGCGGCACAGAGATGACCAGCGCGCAGGGGCAGGAAATCACCAGGAAGATCAGCGCCCGGTGCAGCCAGTCCACAAAGGACGCGCCTATTAAAAGAGGCGGCAGGATAGCCAGCAGCAGCGCGGCAATCACCACGCAAGGGGTATAATAGCGGGCAAAGCGGGTGATAAAATTCTCCGCCTTGGCCTTTTTGGAGGCGGCGTTTTCGACCAAGTCCAGTATTTTGCTGACGATGGAATCGCCGAAGGATTTGGTGACGCGTATCTCCAAGAGGCCCGTTTGGTTGATGCAGCCGCTGAGGGCTTCGCTGCCCGGCCGCAGGGAGCGGGGGAGGGATTCGCCTGTGAGGGCGCTGGTGTCGAGGGCGCTTTCCCCGCGAAGGACGACGCCGTCCAACGGCACGCGCTCGCCCGGGGCTACGGTGATCACCTCGCCGATGGCCACTTCATCCGGAGAAACATCGAGCTGCCTGCCTTCGCGCAGCACGTGCGCCACCTCGGGCCGGATATCCATCAGTTCGGCGATGGAGGCGCGGGATTTGCCCACGGCATAGCTTTCAAAAAGGCTGCCGATCTGGTAAAAGAGCATCACGAACACGGCCTCGGGGTATTCGCCCGTGGCCAAAGCGCCGATGGTAGCCAGGCTCATGAGGAAGTTTTCGTCGAAGACCTGGCCCTTGAGAATGTTGCGCCCGGCGCTGTATAACACGTCGTAGCCGATGATGGCATAGGCGGCGAGATAAAGCGAGGCCTGCCGGCCGCCGCTAAAAAAGCGGCCCGCGGCCAGCAAGATGCTGCTAAGGAGGATGCGTGCGATTTGCCGTTTGTGGGCTTTGCTCATATGCATCCTCCCGCCCTAGCCCACGATGGCGCAGCCCGGCTCGATCATTTTGCAGCGGCGGGCGGCCTCGGCGCGGATTTCCTCCATGCGCTCCTGGGGGGCTATGATGGTCAGCTTTTGCGCTAAAAAGCTGATGCTGGCGCTCTCCACACCTTCGATCTTAGCAATGGCCCGCTCCATTTTAGCCGCGCAGTTGGCGCAGTCCAAATCCTCGAGTTTATATACCTTCTTCATGTTCCGGCCTCCTATTGATAAAAATATAATTTTGGGTTCGCTATTCCAGAATGTGCTCCATACCGTTGCTGATAATGATTTTTACGTGGTCGTCCGCCAGGGAATAAAACACGGTTTTTCCCTCTCTGCGGAATTTTACCAGCTCCGCGCTTTTGAGCACCCTTAGCTGGTGGGAAACGGCGCTCTGGCTCAGGCTCAGCATTTGCGCCAGGTCGCATACGCACATCTCCCCCTCCATGAGCACGCTTAGGAGCTTGATGCGGGTGGAATCGCCAAAAACCTTAAAAAGCTCCGCTAGGTCGTAAAGCGTTTCGTCGCCGGGCAGGGCTGTGCGCACCCGCTCCACCAGGCCCGCGTGCGCGTGCATGAACGCGCAGTGTGGCATTTCTTCTCGCGGCCGCATAAACAAACATCCTTTCATATGAGCAATTGTTCATATGTAGTATATGCCCGCATCGAAAAAATGTCAACGCCTGTTTTGTGTTGTCACAAATTATCTTTTTTCACCTGCGAGAATATGTGCTATACTAAATAAGATTATCAAATGACAGGAGGCGGCTGTATGAAACAAAAGACCCGCGTGGCCATTCTCACCAGCGGCGGGGATTGCCAGGGCCTAAACGCGGCCATACGGGGCGTAGGCAAGTCCCTCATCCAATATGTGGATAATATCGAGATTTTCGGCATGTACGACGGCTACCGCGGCCTGGCTGAAAGCGACTATCGCTATATGGAGCCCAAGGATTTTTCCGGCATCCTTACGCTGGGCGGCACGCTGCTGGGCACCTCGCGGCAGAAATTCATCCCGGGCAAGGCCATTTTAGATCAGGACGATAACGACATGATGCCCGCTATGCTGGATACCTACACCCGCCTGAACCTCGATTGCGTGGTCGTGATGGGCGGCAACGGCACCCAAAAGAGCGCCAAGCTTTTGATGGACGCGGGCATGAACGTGGTTACCCTGCCCAAAACCATCGATAACGATATCTACGGCACGGACGTTACCTTCGGCTTCCAGAGCGCAGTCGATATCGCTACCAATGTAATGGATTATATTCACACCACGGCCAGTTCCCACCGCCGGGTGTTCATCGTGGAGCTGATGGGGCGAGATACGGGCTGGCTCACGCTGCACGCGGGCATCGCCAGCGGCGCGGATGTGATCATGATCCCCGAGATCCCCTACGACCTTGACTCCGTGGCCGAAACCATCGAGCGCCGCAAAAAGCAGGGCCGCACCTATTCCATCCTGGCCGTGGCGGAAGGAGCCACAGCCAAGGGGGACGCCTTCCTCAGCGAGGATGAGCGCCGCGCCCTTAAGGATCGCAGCGAATACCCTACCATCTCCTACCGCATCGCCAAGGAGCTGGAGGCCCTCACAGGCCAGCAAACCCGCGTGACCATCCCCGGGCATTACCAGCGCGGCGGCCCGCCCTGCCCTTATGACCGGGTGCTGGCTACCCAGTTCGGCACGGGCGCCGCTAAGCTGATTATGGAAAAGAAATACGGCTATATGGTGGCCATGCAGGATGGGGAAATCGTTGCCGTGCCCATCGATGAGGCCGCCAGCAAAACCAAATTCCTGCCTACGGATCACCCGCTGATCCAATCCGCGCGGGATGTAGGCACGGGATTCGGGGATTAAAAAAGGGGGCGCATGCTATGCGCCCCCATAAGCCAAACTTACACGGTGATGACCTTGGTTGCCTCCTGCATCTTTGTCAGGATGTCGTACATATTGCTCACTTGGCCGACTTTGCAAGCATCCGCAATGCCGTAATAATTCAGGCAGGTGCCGCAAACGAGGATGGGCACGTCCTTTTCTATCAGGGCGAGCAGGCTGGCCAGCACCTCTTGCTCCCCGCCTGCGGGCAACTTTACGCCGCTGTTCATAAAGAGCACGCTGGCGGGCAAGTTCTCGCTTTGGGAAAGGGTGTAGAGGAACATTTTGAGCAGGTTGTAGCCCAGGGTTGGCTCGCCGTCGCCCAGGTGATCCTTGCCGATGAAAACGGCATAGCTGCCGCCCGGCGCGCAGGCAACCGCTTCTTCCACAACCGGGGCGCTGCCCGCCTGGGGGAAGGTGATCTCAAAGCGTTCGTTGCATCCCGCCACAGATGACTCGATGCCCCGGCTGGCCGCAAGCCTTTTGAGGTTTTCCACGGCGATGGAATTGTCCACCGCAATGGTTAGGGGGGCCTGGCCTTCATTGAGGGCTTTGCGGGCCAAAATCACGGGCTGGGGGCAAGCCTTGCCCGTTGCGTCGATATAATGTGCCATGCTGATCAGCTCCTTTGTAGAGATTGAGTTTTTCTATAAGCCTACTATAGCTGATTCCCGGAAAAAGCACAAGATAAGAGCCCGAAAAATGAAGGAGACTCCATGCGCGCCGACAGGTATTATATACTCGCCTTTGACTCCACCCACGCGGCCCTCTATGCCCAGCGGCACTTGCAAGGCCGGGTGGCGGCCAGCGTTATGCCCACGCTGCGGGCGATCCAGGCCGGCTGCGGCATTTCCCTGCGGGTAGAGGAAGCGGATCTGGAGGCCCTCAAATCCCTGCTGCCGGAGCTGGGTAGGGGGGAGTGGCGGCTGTATTTTGCCGAGGGCGGCGGCACGCCCGCGGTCACGGTTACCGAGCTGCCGGATACGGCTATTTTATAGATATTATCTATGAATCGGGGGTTTGACAGGATTTTATCTATGCGTTTCGCACTGGGTGACGGCGGCTATCCACCCTACTTGCCAAGGCCGCGCATATCGGCTATAATTATAAGGATGTTTAACGGCGCGCGGCTAGCCGCCGTGGGTATGCCGGGCCTCGGGCCTGCATAAAACGATTCTCCACTAACCGTTTCTTGGCGATTCTTTATATGAAGGGGGCAGTTTCCATGAAAAAAGAGATGCCTGCCTGGATGAAGCTGGCGCTGATCGCGCTGGCCGCCGGGTTGCTGCTGGGCTTCACCAATGAGCTGACCGCGCCCGCCATTGCGGCGCAAACCGAGTTGCAGGCCCAGGAGGCCCGCCGCATCGTGCTGCCCCAGGCGGAATCCTTCGAGGAACTATCCGCGCCCGCCGGTTTCGACGCGTTATTCGTGGGCCAGAGCGGCGGCGCCGCGGTGGGGTATGTGGCCCAGGCCACGGCCAAAGGCTATGGCGGCGAAATCGAAGTGATCGTGGGCGTTGACGCAACCGGCGCGATCACCGGCATCCGTGTGGGCGGCCCCAACTTTGCCGAAACCATGGGCCTGGGGGCAAAGGTGCGGGATGAAGCTTTCACCAGCCAGTTTCAGGGCCTGAAGGGCCCGCTAACCTTGAGCGGCCAGGCGGCGGCAAGCGGCGACGAACAAAGCGGCGCCACCAGCAGCGCGACCGCGGCCCTGCCGGATGCCTCGGAGGCGGGCGGCACTGTGGACGCCGTGACCAGCGCCACCGTCAGCTCCCGCGCCGTGATCAACGCGGTAAACACCATTTACGAATACCTGCAAACCCTTCTGACAAACTAATCATTATAATAAATTAAAAACGCAAGGGGCCATCCGCTAAGGAGGCCCCTGTTTTGCGTACGAAAGGCAGGCTACAGCGTGCGCAAAGCTTCCTCCAGCGCCGTTTTGGCGCTGGTCTTCTCATCCTTTTGCTTGATGACCCGGGCAGGCATACCGGCGGCAACCGAATTGGGCGGCACATCCGCCAGCACCACGGCCCCGGCCGCCACCACGGAATTTGCGCCGATGCGAATCCCTTCAAGCACCACGGCGTTGGCGCCGATCATCACGTTATCCTCCACGATAACCGGCGTGGCGCTGGCTGGCTCAATGACCCCGGCCAGCACGGCCCCGGCGCCGATGTGGCAGTTTTTTCCTACGGTGGCCCTGCCGCCCAGCATGGCGCCCATGTCGATCATGGTGCCTTCGCCCACCACGGCGCCGATGTTGAGGATGGCCCCCATCATAACGACGGCGTTTGGCCCGATCTCCACCTGCTCGCGGATGATGGCCCCCGGCTCGATGCGCGCGGGGATATCCTTAAGGTCCAGCAGGGGCAGGGCGGAATTGCGGCGGTCATTCTCGATCACGATATCCGCGATGGAATCCGCGTTGGCCGCGAGGATCGGCCCTAGCTCGTTCCAATCGCCGAAAACGATCTTATCGCCCGCGCCGAATACCTGGGCGCCGCCATAATCAATGGCAGCGCTTTCTTTAATATATAGCTTGACCGGGGTTTTCTTTTTTGCTTCGCTGATGTAGCGGATAATCTCCTGTGCGTTCATTCGTTTCCTCCAAAGAGTATTTGTTCCAGCGTGTAGCAGCCCTTGGGCTTGGCTATCAGTTCTTGCGCGGCCCGCAGCGCGCCGTTAGCAAAGATGGCGCGGCTCGCTGCCCTGTGCGTAAACGTAAGCTCTTCGTCCGGGCCGAAGAAGCTCACCGTATGCGTGCCGGCCACGCTGCCGCCCCGGATAGCATGGATGCCGATCTCATTTGCCTTGCGCGCCCCGCAAAAACCCTCCCGACCATAGACCGGCGTGTAGGCGTGATCAGGGTCGATGGCTTCATACAGGAGTTTCGCCGTGCCGCTGGGCGCATCCGCCTTTTTATTGTGGTGGGCCTCGATGATCTCCACATCAAAGCTGCCTAGAAGGCTGGGGGCAATCTGGGAAAGCGCCCGGCGCAGCACCGCCACGCCGATGGAATAATTGGCGCTGTGCAGCACGGGCGCGTAGGTTGCGAGGCTGCGGAAGGCCTCCATTTCTTGGGCGGAGTAGCCGGTGACGCCGCTCAAAAGGGCCATACCCGTGCGCCGGATATGATCCGCTACGAGAGGCAGCGCGGCCGGGGAAGAGAAATCGATGGCGATATCCGCTACGGGGCCGAGGTTTGGAAGCGCCGCAACGTTGTCGATATCCACCCGCGCTTCAATCGAGTGGCCGGCCTCAGAGGCCAGGCCCTCGATCATTTTGCCCATGCGGCCATGGCCGATCAGCAAAATCCTCATAGCGCGCCCACCTCGGCAAGCGCCGCCCGCAGCTTCGCCTGCGCGCCCCCGCTCATCTCATAGAGCGGCAGGCGCAGGCTGCCGCCGCCAAGGCCCAGCATATTCATCGCCGCCTTTACGGGGATGGGGTTGACCTCGATAAACAGGTCGTTGATCACCTCAAGGTATTTGAGCTGGGCCGCGCGGGATTTGGCGATATCCCCGGCCAGGAAATCCGCCACGATATCGTGCGCAACGGTTGGGAAGATATTGGCGAACACGGAGATCACGCCGCTGCCGCCCAGGGCCATGAGAGGCACGATGATATCGTCGTTGCCGCTGAACATGCGGAAATCATCGCTCAGGTAGCGGGCGATCTGCGAGGCGTAGCCGATGTTGCCGGATGCTTCCTTAATGGCGGCGATGTTTTCGTGCTTATACAGCCGCCTGATGACCGCTTCCGAAATGGAGCAGCCCGTGCGGCCGGGCACGTTGTAGAGGATGCAGGGGATGTTCACAGCGTCCGCCACGGTGGCGAAATGGCGGTACATACCCTCCTCGTTGGCCTTGTTGTAATAGGGGGAAATGACCAGGAGGCCATCCGCGCCCAGGGCCTGGTAGCGCAGGCTCTTTTCCAGCATGGTGGCGGTGCAGTTGGAGCCGCTGCCGGCGATCACCGGGATGCGGCCCGCCACCCGCTTCACCACGAAGGTGCAAACCTGGTTATCCTCCTCGTGGGTCATGGTGGAGGATTCGCCGGTGGTGCCCAGCACCACGATCCCATCCGTTTTATTGGCGATATGCCAATCCACAAGCTCGCCCAGTTGGGAGAAGTTAACGCTGCCATCCTGGTTAAAGGGGGTCACGAGAGCCACGATAGAACCTTGAAGCCGCAACATCGTTTTATCCGCCTTTCAAATTATTTTTGTAGGGAAGCCGCCTTACGCGGCCAGGCAAAGCTCAAACGCATCCGCCAGCAAGCGGGCGGCGCGCTGCAGGTTTACGGCGTCCACCGTGATGGAGATGGAGATCTCCGAGGTGCTGATGTGGTAATAGCGGATGCCGCTTTGATAGAGGATTTCAAAGGCGCGGTTGGCAATGCCGCTGTGCGTGATCATGCCCACGCCCACCAGCGAAATTTTCGCTAAGGTGTTCTGAAGGGCCAGCTCGTAGGGGAAGCCGTTCTTGGCGCAGGTTTTTTGCAAAAGCGCCGCGTCCTCGGGTTTGCAGCTGAAGGAAAGGG
>CAZAZI010000033.1:0-9730 GCA_964489575.1 uncultured Oscillospiraceae bacterium
ACCTCCGCACAGGAAACGCTGGATGCCGTCAACGCCCTACGCAAGAACGAGCAGGCCGATGACGAAGCGCTCAAGGGAGTGATCGCCAAAATGGGCGAGATGAACATCGCCCGCGCGCAGGTGCTCGCCCTGGCGAGCAGCGGCGATGCCGCCGGCGCGGTGCAATATTATAAGGCGGCTTACCTGCCTCTAGCCGAGGAGGTCTCTACCCAGTTGGACGCGCTCATTGAAAATGCCGCCGCCATGGCGGAGGAGACCATGGCCGAGCTCAAACGCCTCGAGGCCGTCGCCCTGCTGGCGCAGGCGGTCATCGCCGCTGCCAGCTTCGGGCTTGCCATCTGGCTGTGCCGCCTCATCGTGCGGGGCATCACCGGCCCTGTGAACGCGCTTAAGGACGCGGCCGCCAGGATCGCTCGGGGCGACCTGAAAGCGGAGGTCGCCTATAACGCTAAAGATGAGCTGGGGGATCTGGCGGCCAGCATGCGCACCATGGCGCAAAAGCTGGATGGCTATGTTGGCGATATTACCCGGGTGATGAGCCAATTCGAGGCCGGGGATCTGACCACCGCGCCCAGGGCGGTTTTCGAGGGCGATTTCATCCCCATGGCACAGAGCATAACCAACGTGGTACAGGCCCTCAATGCGGCGCTCAAGCGTGTGTGGGAAGTTACCGAGCAGGTGGCGGGCGGCTCCGGGCAGGTGGCGGGCGGCTCCCAGCGGATGGCCCAGGGCGCTTCGGAGCAGGCGGCTTCCATCGAGGAGTTGGCTGCCTCCCTCGGCGAGATTTCCGAGCAGGTGCGCGGCAATGCCGCGGTATCCGTGCAGCTCAATGCGCGGGCCAGCGGTATGGGCGAAAGCATTGCGGCGAGCAACGCGCAGATGCAGCGCATGATGAAGGCCATGCGCGAGATCGGCGCCAGCGCTGAAAAGATCGGCAAGATCATCAAAACCATTGAGGATATCGCCTTCCAAACCAACATCCTGGCGCTGAACGCGGCCATCGAAGCCGCCCGGGCTGGGGCCGCGGGCAAGGGCTTTACCGTGGTGGCGGACGAGGTGCGCAACCTGGCCGCCAAGAGCGACGAAGCCGCCAAGAGTACCGCGGATCTGGTCAAGCATACCGTGAGTGCCGTGCGGGGCGGCGCGGAAATTGCCGATCTCACCGCCTCCTCCCTGGGGCAGGTGGTAGGCGAGGCGGGGGCTATGATTCAGGATATAGATAAGATCTCCCGTTTCAGCGATGAGCAGGCCCAGGCCATTGCCCAGGTCAGGCAGGGCGTGGATCAGATTTCCGCCGTGGTGCAGACCAACTCCGCCACAGCCCAAGAGAGCGCGGCCGCCAGCGAGGAGCTCGCCGGCCTTGCCAAGGCGCTCGAGGAGCTGCTGCACCGCTTCAAGCTGGAAAAGACGGCGCAGGAGCTGGCCGAAGAGGCGGAACAGGCCGCCCTGGCTGCGGCGAAAGCGGCCCGGGAAGCCGCCGAAGAGGAAATACTGGAAGCGGCCGAACCGCTGCAAACGGCGGAGGAACTCGCGCAAGAACAGGCGAACGGGCCGGAGGCGGAACCGGCGGAAAGCCCCGAAGCGCCGGTAGAAGAACGGATAGGAATGCCATACGACGAGCTGGCGGACGAGCTGGAGACGGCGATCCACGAGCCGGCCGAAGAATTGATCGAAGAAGCGGTAGAAGAACAGATCGAAGAGCCGATCGAAGCGGAAATCCAAGCGGAAATCCAAACGGCAATCGAGGAAGCGGAAACCGAAATAGAAGCATAGCTGCGCGTAGAAAAGCCCCCGCCAGGGGGCTTTTAACTTAACGCGCCTATGTGCGGCCTATAAAACCTGCGTGATCTGCTTCCAGATATTGCTCACGTCATCTATGCATAGCAGGTATTTTTGGGAAAGCGTATCCTGCGGGATACCAAGCTGGGCGGCATATTCGGAAATGAGGTGCCAATCGGCCTGTTCATAGCTGCATACCAGCTTAAATAAGATGCCGCAGCGGCCTTCGCCGCTCAGAAGGGCGTCCCGTACCTCGACGGGGAGGGAAAGCTCGGCTAAAGCCTGCTCCAACGGCACCTGCAAAAGGGAGCCCAAGGTGGAGAAAAGGCCCATGAGGTAAGCGTCCGAACAGGAGATGGGCATATCCTTCATTCCCCCGCAGAGCGCCTCGCAAAAGCTGGCCCGGAAAAGGGAGGCTTTGATGAATTCGATGGGAGCCTTGCCATCGGGGCTGAAGCTGAGCAGGTAGATCCATTGCTTGAGCTGCCCGAGGCCCAGTATGACCAAGGCGTGGTGCACGGAGGTTACCCGGGTGCGCAGGGCGAAAAAGGCGGAGTTGACCAGCTTGAGCAGGGAATAGGTGAGCGTAACATCCCGCACGATGATCTCCTCGATCTCGTCAAAATCGGGCTCCTCCCTGGTAATGGCCACCACCAGGCGGAAAAAGTTGCCCTGAATCAGGTTGAAGCTGCGAAGGGTGGTGGGCAGCGTGCTGGCGATGTAGGAGCCTTGCATATGCCGAATGCTAAGCTGGGCGGCCCGCCTGTAGGATTCCGCCGAATCCACATGGTAGGCTATGACCTCCTTGCCCAGCTCACGCAGCACTTCCACGGCGCTTTTGTGATTGAAGGAAGGGCTTTGGAAGCTGAGCTTGACATAATCCACCGTATTGAGGGCGGATAGATACATGGCATTGAAGTCGAAACCCACCAGGGCCACGCGGTAGCCCTCGTCGTGGTAGGCTTTTACCACCTTCATGGCGTCGGGCAGGAGCAAAAAATCATGGTCGATCTCGATCACCAGGGATTGGGCGGCGAAGATGCGGGGCGTGCCCCGGCGCAGCAGGTTTGCCGTGAAATAGGCAAAGGCGATCTTGTTTTCGAGAAAGTTTTCCGTATTGCATTGCATGAGCAGGGCTTGCAGGGCAGTTGCCGCCTCAACGTCTCCCGGCTGCCCCGCGCCGTCCGCGGCGGCGTTGCTATAGGATAGCTCATAAGCCCAAAGCTCGCTCTTTTCATTATGGATGGGCTGCTTTACGATGCAAGGTTGCATGGGCACCTCCTGTATGGATGTGAGAATAAATTTTAAAACCACAAACGCGCGCAAAACGCGGATATACTTCATTTATTATATCGCCATATCCCCGCAAAAAGTTAGTTTGGGGCCGCAAAAGGAACACAAGGGATTTCTTGCATTTGTCACCTGTTTCTGCTAAGATAAATTAAACTACCTATCCCAGTCAAAACCGCAGCCGGGATTTGGCCGCGGCCAGCGCATAAAGGCAACGAGGGAGAACCATGGCAGTATCCACGCCCGTACTCGAGGAGGGGTATCTCAACTCCCTGATCGAGATTATTACGGTACATAACGACTTGATCGACTATGCCCGCATCCACGCCATTGGCGACGAGGGCTTGGAGCTTATGCCCTGCCGGCCCGAACAAGAGCTGCCCGAGCTATATTACGGCACGCCGGTCAAGATCAACGTCTATAATTTCCGCATGGGATTCAAGGTGCTAAGCGGCATTGTGACCCGCTCCGGCGCGGAGCTGCTCAAGATTGGCGGCCTCGAAATGTTGGTCGCCTCAGATCGGCGGCAGTTCCTGCGCGTGAAGACCAACGCCCTGGGCGAGGTGCTCCTGCTTGATGAGAAAACGGGCCAGCCTACAGGCCGCCCGGTTCGCGTACACATCGAAGATCTCAGCCTGGGGGGCTTGCAATTTTCCAGCCCGCAAACCTATCCGCTGGGCGGCACCGTGCTGATTAAAATGCGGCTGTTCGAGTTTTACTTGGAGCTGCAATGCAACATCCAGCGCATCGTAAAGGGCAGCGGCCTCAATTTGAGCTACTATTACGGCTGCCAATATTCCCTCACCTACGAAGAAGAAGAAACCATGCACCGCATTCTCCTGCGACTTCAGCAGCGCAAGCGCGCCCACCGCAGCATCCAATAACCAAGCCATCTTTTTGCCCCGGCCAAAAGGCCGGGGCCTTTGCATGCGCCGCGCTCTTGACAAGCGGCGGCGATCCGCCTACAATAAATGCAAATGCGAACCATGTGCATTTGGAGCTGCGGAACTGCCGCAGAAAAGAGCGAAAGTAGCAGGCCGAAAACGCAAACGGTTCGCAAAACGAAAAATGATAGGATACGAGGATGCATACGAAGCGCTTACAAAGATTATTGAGAATGAACAAGGCGGGCCTGCTGGCCGGGCTGCTGATTCTGCCACTGCTGGCGGGTTGCGCCGGCGCGCCCGGGGCGGCTGATGCGGCAGATGGGAAGCTACTGGTCTATACCAGCTTTTACCCCATGTATGATTTTGCCGGGAAGGTGGGCGGGGATAAGGTTCAAGTGGTTAACATGACGCCGGACGGTACGGAACCACACGACTGGGAGCCCACCGCTATGGATATCGCGGGGCTGGAAAAGGCCCGTGTTTTCATTTACAATGGCGCTGGGCTGGAACACTGGGTGGAGGATGTGCTTGCCTCCCTAAAAAATGCGGAATTGATCGCCGTGGAGGCTTCGTGGGGCATGGCGCTGCTACAAGGCCATTCCCACGAGGAAGCAGGGCATGAGGAAACGGAGGCGCCCGCCTACGATCCGCATGTTTGGCTGAATCCGATGAACGCCAAAGCGCAGATGGAGTCCATCAAAATCGCCTTCGCACAGGCGGACCCGGCCAACGCGGCCTATTACGAAGCGAATTATCAAACCTACGCCGCACAGCTGGACGGGCTGGATGCGGAGTTTCGCGAAGCCCTGCTCCCGCTCACAAAGAAGGAGCTTATCGTTTCGCACGAGGCCTTCGGTTATCTCTGCGCGGCCTATGGCCTTGAGCAGGTGGGCATCGAGGGCCTGACGCCGGATTCCGAGCCGGATCCTGCGCGCATGGCCGAGATCATCGATTTTGCCAAGGCGCGGGATGTCAAGATCGTCTTCTACGAGGCGCTCTCCAGCCCCGGAGTGGCGGAGGCGGTCGCCCGGGCCATCGGCGGGCAAACGGCGGCGCTGAGCCCGCTTGAAGGGTTGAGCGACGAACAGCGGGCAGCCGGAGACGATTATTTCGACGTGATGCGGCAGAACCTGGCCGCCATAAAGACGGCCTTGCAATGAGGAAATATCGATGACAAGCTTGATCGAGGTGCGGGATGTAAGCTTCCGCTACGAAAACGAGCCGGTGCTCAAGCGGGTGGGCTTTTCCATCCGGCCTGGGGATTTCGCCGCCATCATCGGCCCCAACGGCACGGGAAAAAGCACCCTGATGCGCTTGCTGCTGGGCGAGCTTGCGCCCACATCCGGCAGCATCCGCCTATTCGGCCAGGATATCCGCCGGTTTCGCGATTGGCCCAAGATCGGCTACGTGCCGCAAAGCAGCATGCAGGGCGGCTCCGGCTTCCCCGCCACAGCACAGGAGATCGTGCTGGCAAACCTCTTTTCGCAAATCGGCCTGCTGCGCTTCCCCAAAAAGGAGCATAGGGATCGGGCGCTGGCCGCCTTGGAGCTGGTGGGCATGGCGGGCTATGCCAAGCGGCTGATCGGCGAGATGTCCGGCGGGCAGCAGCAGCGGGTGATGCTGGCGCGGGTGCTGGTAGGCGAGCCCCGGCTGATGCTGCTGGACGAACCCACCGCCGGGGTGGATGCGCCTACCATTGCATCCTTGTATGAATTGCTCGCCAGGCTTAACCGGGAGCAAGGGCTGACGATCATGATGGTAACCCACGATATCGCCCGCTCCGCAGGCTGCGTTTCCCGTGTGCTGTGTTTGGAGGAGGGCACGCTGGTGGAGCTTGACCGGCGGCAGGTAGATGCGGAGCTGGCCCACAAGCACAAGCACCCAGATTGCTGCCATGGGCCGGAAAGGAGAGCCTAAGCATGCCCGCAATTTTAGAATATGATTTTATGCGCCGGGCCTTTGCCGTGGGCCTGCTGCTGGCGATTATCGTGCCCTGCATCGGCGTGATCGTTGTGTTCAAGCGCCTCTCGATGATGGGCGACGCGCTCTCGCACACCTCGCTGGCCGGCGTAGCCGCCGGGCTGATCCTGGGCGTCAACCCCATATTGGGGGCCGTGGCGGCCAGCATTGCCGCCGCCCTGGCCATCGAGGCCATCCGCAAGCGCATTCCCAGGTTTTCCGAAATGGCCATCGCCATCATCATGTCCGCGGGCATCGGGCTGGCGGGCGTGCTCTCCGGCTTTGTCAAGAGCGCGGCCAATTTCAATAGCTTCCTCTTTGGCAGCATCGTGGCCATCGACGACTTCGAGCTGCTGTTGGTGGCCTGCATCAGCTGCGCCGTGATCCTAGCATTTTTGCTGCTGTATAAGGAACTGTTTTACATCGCCCTGGATGAGCGGGCCGCGCGGCTCGCCGGCATCCCCGTGGGGGCCGTGAATTTCATCTTCACCATTTTAACGGCGGTTACGATCTCGGTTGCGGCGCGCACCGTGGGCGCGCTGATCGTTTCCTCGCTGATGGTGCTGCCCGTGGCCTGCGCCATGCAGTTGGGCAAGAGCTACAGGCAGACCGTCTTATGTGCGGTGGGCTTTGGCCTGCTGTTCACCCTCCTGGGCCTGACGCTCTCCTATTACGTGGGCCTTCGGCCTGGCGGCACCATCGTGCTGATCGGCGTGGCCTGTTTAGCGCTGATCTTCCTGGTCAAAAAAGCGCCGGGCAAAGCACGGGGCAAGAGGGAGAAAAACGCGCGGGTCGAAGGGGGGGAGACGCTATGAGGGAGCAGCGCGATTGGCCCGCCGGGCTCAAGCGCACCCAAAGCCGGGAATGCGTACTGGCCGTGTTGGAAAGGGCGCAAAAGCCCCTAAGCGCCATGGAGATATGCGCTGAGATTGAAAAGGACGGCGGCAAATCCGCCTGGCTTTCCACGGTCTACCGCACGCTGGAGCTTTTTGAGAAAAAAGGCATTGTCGTGAAGCTGGCCCTGCTCGGCGGCGAAACCGCCCTTTATGAGCTAAACCGCTTCGAACACAAGCATTACGCTGTGTGCCTGGCCTGCCATAAGATCATCGCCATGGACAACTGCCCCATGGAGTGTTTTTTGCCGGATATCCAGGATGCGGGCTTCCGCGTTCTGGGCCATAATTTAGAGATATACGGCTACTGCAACGAGTGCGATTCCAAGAACGGATAAAGCAAAAGCGAAAGCCCCGGAACTCCGGGGCTTTCGGCATATCCCGCGTTTGTTAAACGGGGAAGGTAACCACCAGCAGCATCTTAAAGGGCGAAGCCGCTTCCAGCGCGTGGGGCACGCCCGCGGGCATCACGATGGTCTGCCCCGCCTGGAGGGCGTGCACCTTGCCGCCTACGGTGATGGAGGCGCCGCCATCCAGAATATAGACCAGCGCGTCGCCTTGGGATTCGTGCGAGCTGATCTCCTCGCCTGTATCAAAGGCAAAGAGCGTAATGCTTACGGCCTTGTTTTGCACCAGGGTACGGCTGACGATCTGCCCCTCCTGATAGGCCACTAGCGCGGCCATCTCCAGCGCCTTTTCAAATTCGATATTCTTCAAAATCTTATCCGCCATGATTGACTCCTTTCTTACTACGCGGTTCCTCAAACGCCGTATGGGGCGCTGCTTATCTTATTATTGTTAGCATAGCATAAAAAGGCAACTGAATGCGTTGGAATTCCAACAGAAGCTTTTTATTTTGAAAAACCGCGCGGGGGTCTTTCCAGCGCGGCGGCGCGTTCTGCTTACAAATGAATAACGGTTTGTGAAAGAGGCCCGGCTACGGGAGAGAAATGTGCCTGTGGAAAATGCCGGAGAAGGGGCGCTTTCGGGCGGCGAAACAGGCTATTTACCTAGTTTATAACGAAAAGAGTGTGCCATGCCAAAAAAGTCTGATTAACGCTTTTGCCCGAAAGACGGCTGGAATGCTTGATATTGATGTTGGGATAAGATACTATTTAATAAGGAAGGCATATAGATTTTTATAGGGTCTTAACGGCGCCGCATGCATGGAACCGCGCGGGCCGAAGGGCTAAAAAAGCCGAGAAGATAAGTACTTACGCCACTTTTTCAAAGAACGGATCGCCATTTTTCTCCAAGGTTTACATAAGAGATCATAAAAAAGCATAACGGGTACCTGCCGCCTGGGCACGGCGGCAGAGAGGATCGGATAGCTACAGGCCGATAAGTTGAAAACAGGCATGCCTGCATAGGGGCCGTTTACACTCCAGGATTGATAAATATTTAACTTATAAAAAAACCGGACGAGTCGCAGGCTGCGAAGCGCGGTATACCCACAAAACAGGGAGATATATAAATATATGAAAAAGTATATGGAAATGGATGCGGGCCAAGCGGTCCGCGAATTCCTCGAAGACTTGGTGCTGCAAGCGGCTCCATCCACACCGGCGGAGGCTATGGCGCTGCGCAACGGCGTGCTGGTCGAGGCCGAGGCGGTTTTCACCGCTCTGCTTGATAGCCTCGCCCAGGCGGATGCGCCCTGCTGTATCGCGGCCGGCGAGGTGGTGGTGGAGCTGGTGGATAGGGCCACGGGCCGCTTGTTCCGGCGGCCGTTGGAACTAAGCTATGAAGAGAATGAGAACGGCATCGTTTTGTGCGGTGAGGATATGGGCGGCCAACCGGCCAGCATCGTCTACCTTTCCGATTCTTACCTGCAAAGGCTGGCGGATATCTCCGGCCAGGGACCGGAGGAAGACCATTGCCATTAAGGGGCGAACGATCCGCCCGGCAAGCGCGGGGCGGGTTGGATATAAAGGAAGATTGGACATAACAAGCAAAGCGAATAAAAAGGAGGAAGATGAAGGATGCAAAAAAAGGTACTCAAAATCAACGGGCAGGAACGCACCCTGATCGTAGACCTTCAAAGCACGCTGGCGGATGTGCTGCGCAAGCAGCTGCTGCTCACGGGCTGTAAGGTTGGCTGCGGCAAGGGCCAATGCGGGGCCTGCTCCGTGCTGCTCAACGGCAAGGTGGTGCTCTCCTGCGTCACCAAGATGAGCCGCGTTGAAGATGGCGCCGAAATCCTCACCATCGAGGGCCTGGGCACGCCGGAAAACCTGCACCCCCTACAGCTGGCCTGGATGGGCCATGGCTGCGCCCAGTGCGGCTTCTGCAGCCCGGGCTTCATCATGTCCGCAAAGGGCCTGCTGGATGAGAACCTCAGCCCCACCCGCGAGGAAGTGCGCGATTGGTTCGTCAAGCATCAAAACGTTTGCCGCTGTACGGGCTACAAGCCGCTGGTGGATGCCGTGATGGACGCAGCCAAGGTGCTGCGCGGCGAAATGCGCAAGCAAGACCTCCTGTTCCAGCCCACCAACAATAAGATACTGGGCACCGTTTACCACCGCCCCTCGGCCATGCGCAAGGTGACGGGCGCTTGTGATTACGGCATGGATATGGCCCTGCAAATGCCCGAGGGCACCCTGCGCCTTGCTTTGGTGCAGGCGGATGTATCCCACGCGCTCATCAAGGGGATCGACGGCTCCGAGGCGCTAAAGATGCCCGGCGTGCATAGCGTGATCACCGCCAAGGATGTGCCGGGCAAGAACCGCATCACCGGCCTGATCACCTTCCCCACCAACAAGGGCGATGGCTGGGACCGCCCCATCCTGTGCGACGATAAGATTTTCCAGTTTGGCGACGCCATCGCCATCGTGGCCGCGGATACCGAAGCCAACGCAAGGGCCGCGGCAGCCAAGGTAAAGGTCGATCTCGAGCTTTTGCCCGCCTATATGTCCGCCCCGG
>CAZAZI010000034.1:0-9574 GCA_964489575.1 uncultured Oscillospiraceae bacterium
AGGGCCTGCCCGCGTAGGGCCTGCCCGCGTAGGGCCCGCTAGAGCACCTTAGCCAGGAAGCTGCGGAGCCGCTCGCTCTTGGGATGGTCGAAGACTTCCACGGGCGTGCCCTGCTCCACCATCTGGCCGCCATCCATGAAAAGAACGCGACTGGCGACCTCGCGGGCAAAGCCCATCTCGTGCGTGACAATCACCATCGTCATGCCCTCTTTGGCCAGGTCTTTCATCAGGTCGAGCACCTCGCCTACCATCTCCGGGTCAAGGGCGCTGGTGGGCTCGTCAAAGAGCATCACATCCGGGTTCATGGCCAGGGCTCTGATGATGGCCACGCGCTGCTGCTGGCCGCCGCTAAGCTGGGCCGGATAGGCGTCGGCCTTATCCGTAAGGCCGATGCGCCCAAGCAGGGCGTGGGCCTTCTCCTCCGCCTGCTCCTTGCTCATCAGCTTGAGCTTGACCGGGGCCAGGGTGATATTTTCACGGATGGTCATGTGCGGGAAAAGGTTGAACTGCTGAAAGACCATGCCCATCTTTTGGCGCAGCTTGTTCGCATCGCACTTAGGATCCGTCAGGAGCGCATCCTCAAACCAGATCTCGCCCTCCGTGGGCTCCTCCAGAAGGTTGAGGCAGCGCAAAAAGGTGCTCTTGCCGCAGCCGCTGGGGCCGATGATCACGATCTTTTCGCCCTTTGCGATGGATAGGTTCACGCCCTTTACGGCCTCGATCTGGCCGAAGTATTTATGCAGGTTTTTAACTTCTATCACTTCTTGCCAGCCTCCTTTCGAGCTTCTTGGTGCCATAGGTCATGATCATCACGATGATCAGATATACCAGGGCGATGAAGAGCAGCGGCACCGGGCTGTAGGTGCGGGAGCGGATCATCGTGGCCGCGTAGGTGATATCCTGCTGGGCCGCATAGCCTACGATGGCCGTTTCCTTTACCAGCATGATGGCCTCGTTCGCCAGGGCCGGCAGGATGTTCTTGATGGCCTGGGGCAGTACGATGAAGCGCATGGTCATGCCGCCGGTGAGGCCCAGGCTGCGGCCCGCCTCCGTTTGGCCGATGTTGACGGCGTTGATGCCCGCGCGCACGATCTCCGCCACATACGCGCCGGAGTTGATGCCAAAGGCGATCATAGCCGCGTAAAAATTCATGGCGATGGAGGCTTTGGCGAAGATGATCCAGCAAAATATCAACACCTGCACCATCATGGGCGTGCCCCGGATCACCGTGAGGTATAGGTCGCAGACGGCCGCCAGCAGCCAATCCCCCCACTTGCCCAGGATGCTCCTGGGCTTCTTCTTGTTTTTGAGGTAAACCTTGCAAATGGCCACCAGGCTCCCCAAAAGGATGCCCAGCACCGCCGCGCCCACGGTGAGCAGCAAGGTGTTTTTGAGGCCGTCCAGATACATCGCCCAACGGTCGTTGCGGATGATGTTATCATAAAGCTGTTGTCCGAAATTATCCCACATGCGTCCCCCTACGGTTTGGATATACCGTCATAGAAGAAACAGAGGAAAGGTCGTTTCCTCTGTTTCCGCGTATCAGAGCTTGGAAAACGGCGCCGGCATGGCTTACTCGCCGGCAGAGATAGCGTTGTATTCGTCGATCCAGGCCTGCACCTGGCCATCGGCGATCAGCTTGCTGAGCACGCTATCCACCACGGCCTTAAGGTCGTCGTTGCCCTTGGCGATGGCGATGGCGTACTGCTCGGGCTCATCGGTAGCCGAGGTTTCCAGCACCATCAGGCCCGCGTTGGCCTTGGCGATCTGGGCGGCGGGGCCCGCGTCGATCACCACGGCATCCAGCTTGCCGGCGGCCAGTTCGGCGCCTGCGTCCGGGCCGGTCTTATAGCGCTGCACATTGGCGCCCTCGATGCTATCCGTAACGAACAGGTCACCGGTGGTGCCCATCTGCACGCCCACGCTCTTGCCCGCAAGATCCGCAGGGCCGGTGATATCGCTGCCCTCGGCCACGATGATCATCTGCAGAGAATCCACATAGTTGACGGAGAAATCCACCGTCTGCCTGCGCTCCTCGGTGTTGGTCATGCCGGCGATGCCCAGATCGCCCTTGCCGGATTGGATCGCGAAGACGATGCTGTCAAAGTCCATATCCACGACTTCAAGCTCCACGCCCAGCTCCTTGGCGATGGCGGTGGCGATCTCTACATCCACGCCTATAACGCTGTTGTCTTCGCCCAGGAATTCATAGGGCGCAAAGCCCGCGTTGGTGAGCATGGTGAGCTTGCCCGCGGCCTTGATCTTATCGACGGTGGGCGTACCCGCCTCGGCGGCGGGTTCAGAAGCGGGGGCGCAGCCCACGCACAACAGCGCGACGGCCAGCATGGCCGCCAGGATCACTTTCAGATTCTTCATAGCAATATCCTCCAATAAATTTTGCAATTTCAGCGCCGGGCTTCCCCAGCTGACGAAATTTATTATAATACACACTATATGCATAAATCAAGCCCTTTTTTTAAACTTTATTCGTTTTTTTGCCTACTTTATGCATATATCGGCTGCATATAGGAATTTTTATTCATTTTGGCCCATAGGCACCCGCAGCGGGGCGCGCGGGCAGGCCGAGCGGCAATAAGACGGCGAATTCCAAAAGCGCGCGCCCCTTTACTTTGGCCGGCGGAAATATTACAATAGGAATGGTTTAAAGCGGCGGGCGGCGGAATAAACCGGCTTGCCCTGCCTCGTGCGGGCGCTCGCCCGGCGAACAACATAAAATGGAGGATTTGGAGCTGTGTTTGAGATTTTGCAAAACGAACCGCTAAACCCCACGGTATTCCGTATGGAAGTGCGCGCGCCGCGGGTAGCCGCCAAGGCCCTGCCCGGGCAGTTCATCATTTTGCGGGTAGATGAGGAAGGTGAGCGCATCCCGCTGACCGTGGCCGATTTCGATCGGGAGAAGGGTATCGTCACCATCATCTATCAGCTGGTTGGAGCAACAACCATCAGGCTGGCGCATAAAAAAGCGGGCGAGTTTCTGCAGGATTTTGTCGGCCCCTTGGGCACGCCCACCCATACCGCGGGCTTGAAAAAGGTGGCCGTGGTGGGCGGCGGCGTGGGCTGCGCCATTGCTTACCCCGTAGCCAAGAGCCTCCATGATCAGGGATGCGAGGTGCACTCCATCATCGGCTTCCGCTGCAAGGATCTGGTCATCTTGGAAAAAGAATTCGAGGCCGCCAGCTCTCTGGTCAAAAAGATGAGCGACGACGGCACCTGGGGCGCCAAGGGCCTGGTAACGGACGCGCTAAAGGAACTGATCGAGAGCGGCGAAAAATACGACCAGGTCATCGCCATCGGCCCCCTGATCATGATGAAATTCGTCTGCAAGCTCACCAAGGAATACGGCGTTAAAACCGTTGTGAGCATGAACCCCATCATGATCGACGGCACGGGCATGTGCGGCTGCTGCCGCCTCACCGTGGGCGGAGAAACCAAGTTTGCCTGCGTGGACGGCCCTGATTTCGACGGCCATCTGGTGGATTTCGACGAGGCCATGCAGCGGAGCAGCGCTTATAAAGAATTCGAGGCCCATGCCCGCGAGGAGGCCTGTAACCTGTTCGCCAAGGAGGTAATCTGATTATGCCTAACATGCGCGTTGATAAAAACTCCATGCCGGCCCAGGAGCCGGACGTTCGCAATAAAAACTTCCAAGAGGTGGCCCTAGGCTACTCTGCGGATGTTGCCCTCGATGAAGCCGCCCGTTGCCTCAACTGCAAGCACAAGCCCTGCGTGCAGGGCTGCCCCGTGCGCATCGATATCCCCGCTTTTATCCAAAAGATCAATGAGGGCGATTTTGAGGCTGCCTACCAGGTCATCTCAGAGGCAAGCTCCCTGCCCGCGGTTTGCGGCCGCGTTTGCCCGCAGGAATCCCAGTGCGAAAAGGTCTGCGTGCGAGGCATCAAGCACGAGCCCGTTGGCATCGGCCGCCTGGAGCGCTTCGTGGCGGATTGGCATTTTGAGCATACCGACGGCGCTGTGGAGGTTCCCGTAAAGAACGGCCATAGGGTGGCCGTGATCGGCAGCGGCCCTGCGGGCCTGGCCTGCGCGGGCGAGCTGGCCCGCCGTGGCTATGAGGTTACCATCTTCGAGGCCCTGCATACGGCTGGCGGCGTGCTGATGTACGGCATTCCGGAATTCCGTCTGCCTAAGCGCATCGTGCAGGCCGAGATCTCCACCCTCAAAAAGTTGGGCGTCGCCATCGAAACCGACGTGGTGGTGGGCAAAACCGAATCTGTGGACGAGCTGTTTGAAGAGGGCTTTGAGGCCGTGTTCATCGGCAGCGGCGCGGGCCTGCCCAGCTTCATGAACATTCCAGGCGAAAACCTCGACGGCGTCTATTCCGCCAACGAGTTCCTCACCCGCATCAACCTGATGAAGGCGTATAGCCCCGATTCCCCCACCCCCATCCGCGCGGTACACAAGGTGGCCGTGGTGGGCGGTGGCAACGTGGCCATGGACGCGGCGCGCTGTGCCAAGCGCTTGGGCGCGGAGGAAGTATACATCGTTTATCGCCGCAGCGACGCAGAGCTTCCCGCCCGCGCGGAAGAAGTGGAGCACGCCAAGGAGGAGGGCATCATCTTCAAAACCCTCACCAACCCCGTGGCCATCCTGGCGGGCGAAAACAAGGGCGTGGCCGCTATCCGCTGCCTCAAAATGGAGCTGGGCGAGCCGGATGAGAGCGGCCGCCGCCGCCCCGTAGCCATAGAAGGCAGCGAGTTCGATATCCCCGTGGATACGGTGGTAATGAGCATCGGCACCTCCCCCAATCCCCTGATCAAATCCACCACGGCGGGCCTTGAGACCACCCGCAAGGGCGGCATCGTAACCGACGAAGGCGGCAGAACCACCCGCGAGGGCGTGTATGCTGGCGGCGACGCCGTGACCGGTTCCGCCACCGTCATCCTAGCCATGGGCGCAGGCAAGGAAGCCGCCCACAACATCGACGAATATATTAAGGCTAAGAACGCCTAACCCCTTACGGCACAGCGGCCCGGCGCATAAAAGCACCGGGTCGTTTCGTTTTGCGCAGCCGCTTTACGCCGGGTTCTCCATGATCCCCATGAATAGCGGCAGGCCGGTTTCCAAATCTACGATGGCATAGAGGAAGGGCCGGTCAAAGGCCATGAATTCCGCCACCCCGCCGCCCGCTTCCATCACCACCGCCGTGGCGGCGGCCGCCTCCGTGCCCAATTCGTGCACATCGAGGCGTACCTTTTGCAGCACGTCGCCAATATAGACCGGCCCGGCCGCATCGCTCACCATGGCCGGGAATTCGGCGGCATCCGCCGCAAAGGCGACGCTAAGGCCCATGTCGCATAGGGCATCCTTGAAGGAGCTAAGGCCGTATTCCACGCTGAACTTGGGCAGGATCACGAATACGGATTGGGTCTCCCCGGCAGCCAGATATTCGCTAAGCGGCGTTTGTCCCAGGCCCCGCGCCAACTCCCGCACGCTCTCCCCTTCCGCTGGCAGCAGCGCCAGGAAGCCCAGCCTCCCATCGTCATAGGGCAGGACGACGCCCTGTACGCCGCCTTTTTCGATATACGTCAGCTCCTGCGCCCGCCCCCGCATGAAATCGGCCTGCACGCTCTGTGTGGGCGATAGGTGGAATTCGCCCGCCGCGGTATCCACATCCAGCGGGTATTGCCACTTGGCGCTAAGGTAGAGGGCGTTGATCAGCACCATCACCAGGTTGTCTCCTTGTAGCGGCTGCGCGAACAGTTGGGGAATCATGCCCTCGGTCGCCTCCTTGGCCCAGCGGTTCATAGCCCGCATGGCAGCCTCCGAGGTCAATTCCGCCTGGAACATATCCGCGCCATAGGCGCTTTCCAGCGTATCGAGGAAGGGCTTTTGCACCGTGAGCCCTTCGTTCACCCAAGCGGAGTTGGCCAGGGATAGCTCCGTGCCGCCCTTGGCCTGTTCTAAGCTTTGGGCCAGGGCCAGGCAAAGGCCGTTGCGGTTCGCTGTGGAAAGGCCTAGGGCGCTGCCAAAAGCGGCCTCTGTTTCCCCGGCCGCGCCATTCGCCGCCATAGCCAGGGCAAAATAAGCCGAGGCCGGAGAAATCACCGGGTTCTGCCCCCCTTCTTCCGCAATGCGGGCAAACAGCTCCATACCAAAGCCCTCATAGGCGGCCCGGCTTTGCAGGATGGCTTCCCCCCGCATAGGCGTATTGGCGGGCTTTGCAGCATCCTCACCGGCCGGCCGGAGCCGCAGGGATGATTGTCCGCACCCTGCGCACAGGGCCAGAACCAGCGCCAGAATCAAAACCAACCATCTCCTCATCTTTTCTTCTCCTCCTCATATGCTTTATTATCAATAAAACGAACCGCAGGCCCCACAGGTTGCAAAACTCTTTTCGTTATGGCATAATACTGGATGGATTCCCGGTATTGCCAGCGAGGTGAATGGAAATGGATTTTTTGAATAGACTGGGCGGTTTCGCCAAAAATATGGGCAGTAAGACCAACGACCTCTTGGAGATCGGCAGGCTCAACTCGCGCATCCATGCCGAAGAGGACGCCATTGACCAGCATAAATTCGACCTGGGCGATTATATGTGGGATAAATTCCAAACCGGCGTGGCCATGGATGAGCGCTCCACCGTGATCTGCCTGGCTATTCGCGAACGGCAGCAAAAAATCCAGACTATGCGCGAGGAAATCGATGCCATTAAGCACGACAAAGAGGCCGGTCAAACGCCGCGGAGCGATCAGGGCGCGGATGCTGCACAGCTATGCCCGGTCTGCGGCGGCGAGATCGAGCCCGGCTGCAAATTCTGTGGCGATTGCGGCACCCAGCTGCGCTGAAAGCGCAGCTTCCCTCTTCGCTTTTGCTCCTGAGGGAGCATTTTTTATGCGTGGAAAGCGCCTAAAAAAAGTTTTGAATTGCTGACTATTTTTTTGGTTTTCCCCGTTGCGCTGCTGTTTCCGCTGGTATATAATTTATCAGTAAAACCTGCCTTCGTGGTAGCTACAAGGCAGGCTTCCCGGTGCTTATCCTATGCCGCCCGCCGGTTGGGCGGTTAATGCCAGCTTGCATATCCACGCAATCTACAATGATGAAGGAGAGAAAAACGATGAAGTACGACCGCATCTACAACTTTTCCGCCGGCCCCAGCATGCTGCCCGAACCCGTGCTCGAGGAGATCGCGGCAGAAGTGCTCAATTACCGCGGCAGCGGCATGAGCGTGATGGAAATGAGCCACCGCTCCAAAGTCTTCCAGACCATCATTGACGAGGCCGAGGCAGACCTGCGCGAGCTGATGGGCATTCCCGATAATTATAAGGTACTCTTCATCCAAGGCGGCGCCACTTTGCAGTTCGCCATGATCCCCATGAATTTGATGAAGAACGGCGTGGCGGATTATATCGTCACCGGCGCATGGAGCAAGAAGGCCTATAAAGAAGCCAAGAAGTACGGCAAGGTCAACCTCATCGCCACCAGTGAAGACCGCAATTACAGCTACATTCCCGATGTATCCAACCTGGCCGTCAGCCCCGATGCGGATTATATTTACATCTGCGAAAACGAGACCATTCACGGCACCACCTACCGCCAACTGCCCAACACCAAGGGAAAGGTTCTTGTTTCCGACCAATCCTCCATGTTCCTCTCCAAGCCCTGCAAGGTAAGCGATTACGGCCTCATCTACGGCGGCGTTCAGAAGAACATCGGCCCCGCGGGCATGGTGATCGCCATCATCCGCGAGGATCTTATCCGCACCGATCTGGACGAAAAGATCCCCACCTATATGCGCTACGATACCCACGCCGAGAACGGCTCCATGTATAACACCCCCAACACCTGGTGCATCTACGTTTGCGGCAAGGTGTTCAAATACCTCAAGAGCATCGGCGGCCTTGCGGCCATGGACAAGCGCAACGAGGATAAGGCCAGGCTGATGTATGATTTTCTCGATAGCTCCAAGATGTTTAAGGGCACGGTAGATAAAGAATTCCGCTCCCTGATGAACATCCCCTTCGTTACGGATAGCAAGGAGCTGGATGCCGAGGTGGTTGCCGCCACCAAGGCCGCAGGCTACGACAACCTTAAGGGCCACAAGAGCGTAGGGGGGCTTCGCGCCTCCATCTACAACGCCATGCCCAAGGATGGCGTAGAGGCCCTGGTCGATTTCCTCACGAAATTTGAAGCCGAGCATAAATAAGTAGAGAGGTACAAAAGCATGCGTATTCTTGTAACAGACGGTATGGATAAAAGCGCCCTGGCCCAACTTAGGGCCAACGGTCATGAAGTGGTGGAGCAGTTTTACGAGCCCGATGCTTTAGGTGCTGCCCTTAAGGATTTCGATATCTGCGTGGTGCGTTCCGCTACCAAGGTGCGCGCCCAGCACATCGACGCGGCCAAGGGAGGCAAGCTTAAGCTGATCATCCGCGGCGGCGTGGGCGTGGATAACATCGATGTCAACCATGCGGAGGCCAATGGCATCGCCGTGAAAAACACCCCTAGGGCCAGCAGCGAATCCGTGGCCGAGCTGGCGCTGGCCCACATGCTCTCCTGCGCCCGCTTTATTTCCATTTGCGGCTATACCATGCGCGAAGATAAATGGGAAAAGAAGGCCTGCGGCAAGGGCATCGAAATCGGCGGCAAAACCCTGGGCGTGATCGGCTACGGCCGCATCGGCCAATCCCTGGGCAAGATGGCGCAAGCCCTGGGCATGACGGTACTGGCTTATGATATCTTCCGCGTAGAGGGCCTGGAGTGCGACACCATGCGCTATGTGGAGATGGATGAGTTGCTGGCCAAATCCGATTTTGTCTCCCTGCACACCCCCTCCGTTGACGGCAAGCCCCTGATCAACGCCGAGAACATCGCCAAGATGAAGGATGGCGCGGTCTTCGTCAACACCAGCAGGGGCAACAACGTGGATGAGGACGCACTCCTCGAGGCCCTCAACAGCGGCAAGATCCGCTCCGCCGGCCTTGATGTTTACGCCTCTGAGCCCGCCAACAACCACGCCCTCTATTCCCACCCCGCCGTTTCCTGCACCCCCCATATCGGCGCCGCCACCGTGGAGGCCCAAAAGCGAATCGGCGCGGAAATTGTAGATATCATTGAGGCATTTGGCAAGTAAACCGAACGACAAAAGAAAAGCGGCGTTGCCTTGCAAGGCAATGCCGCTTTTTGTGCTCTTTTCGCTCTTACCCTTTGAGTAGCTCGTCATAGCTGGTATCCAGCACATCCCGCAGGGCCCGCAGCTGCGAGGCATATACATGCTGCCTGCCGCCCTCGATCTTTTACCAGGCTTTCCCGGGTCATGGGCTGACCGGCCAACTCAAGCCGCCGTACCAGCTCCGTTTGACCAAGGCCCTTTTGCAGGCGAAGCATACGGATGTTTTTGCCGATGGATATTGCGTTATCCTGTTTTATCTTCTGCTCGCTCATCCGCCCTCCCGGCATGAACCCCTTTGGGTTCTCATATGCTTAATTTTAGAGGTATGGCGTGTTACAATGGGGCTAGAACGAGTCCGAATTATGGAAAAGGGTTTTTTGATATGAATTTCGAGAAGTTCTACGACGTCATGATCGGGCAGGCAGA
>CAZAZI010000035.1:0-9554 GCA_964489575.1 uncultured Oscillospiraceae bacterium
TTATGATACCCCGGTTGAAATAGTGGCAATATACGATTTATATATGCGTATCTCCTCGCGGATGGAGCGGGTGGCTTCCAGGGTGAGCCGGTCCTTATAGCTGAGGGCGTCGATGCCCACCAGGCGGACGATCTCTTCCAATTCGCTCTCTTCCTGGAGCATACCCATGGTCTTTTGCACCATCTCCGACCAATCCGGGTCTATGTTCTTGTTGAACCAGGGCTCCAGGCGGTCGAGGTAAAGGGAGTAGCTGGTGAGCCAGTCTATGGCCGGAAAATGGCGGCTATAGGCGAGCTTGGCGCTCAGGCCCCAGAAAACCTTGACCGTGCGCAAAGTGGCCTGGGAAACCGGCTCGGAAATATCGCCGCCCGGCGGGGAAACCGCGCCGATGGCCGTAACCGCGCCCTGCCTTGCCTCGCAGCCCAGGGCCACGACCACCCCGGCCCGCTCGTAAAATTCGGATAGGCGGCTGCTCAGGTAGGCGGGGTAGCCCTCCTCGCCCGGCATTTCCTCCAAGCGGCCGCTCATTTCCCGCAAGGCCTCGGCCCAGCGGGAGGTGGAATCCGCCATGATGGCCACCTTGTAGCCCATATCGCGGTAGTATTCTGCAATGGTGATGCCTGTGTAAATGGAAGCCTCGCGGGCCGCCACGGGCATGTCGGAGGTGTTGGCGATGAGCACCGTGCGCTTCATCAATGAAAGGCCGGTTCGCGGATCCTTCAGCTCCGGGAATTCCATCAGCACATCCGTCATCTCGTTGCCGCGCTCACCGCAGCCCACGTAAACGATGATGTCCGCATCGGCCCATTTGGCCAGCTGGTGCTGCACCACGGTTTTGCCGCTGCCGAAGGGGCCGGGCACGGCGGATACGCCGCCCTTGGCCACGGGGAAGAGGGTATCGATAACCCGCTGGCCTGTAATCATAGGCTCGCTGGGCGCAAGTTTGGCCTTATAGGGGCGGCCCCGCCGCACGGGCCATTTTTGCAGCATCGGCAGCTCGATTTCGCCCCGCTCGGTTTTGAGGCGGGCGATGGGTGTGAGGATGTTGTATTCGCCCTCGGCGATCCAAACGACCTCGCCGCAAACGCCCGGGGGCACCATCACCTTGTGCAGCACCGCTTCGGATTCCTGCACGGTGCCCAGCACGTCGCCGGCCTCTACCTGATCGCCAACCTTGGCTGCGGGCGCAAAGGGCCAGAGCCTTTCGTGGTCGAGGGAATCCACCACCACGCCGCGGTTGATGCGGTTGCCCGCCTGCTCGCGGATCTTGTTGAGGGGGCGCTGGATGCCGTCGTAAATGGATTCGATAAGGCCCGGCGCCAGTTCCACGCTAAGCGGCGCGCCGGTGGATTCCACGGGCTCGCCCGGGCCGATGCCGCCCGTTTCTTCGTATACCTGAATGGAAGCCTTGTCGCCGCGCAGCTCGATGACTTCGCCGATGAGCTTTTTTTCGGAAACGCGCACCACGTCGTACATCTGCACATCCGCCATGCCGCTGGCGACGATCAACGGGCCGGACACTTTGATGATAGTTCCTTGGGTTGCCATCTATTTCTCCTCCGCAAAAAGAATATCCGCGCCAATCGCCTTTTCGACATTGGCTTTGATGTTGGCCATCGCCACGCCGGAGCTGCCGTGGGCGTCCGGGATGGGGATGATGGCGGGGAAGGTTTCGGATTTATATTGCTCTACCGCTTCCCGGCAAGCCGCAAAGAGCGGCTCGGTCAAAAAGATGACCTTGTAGTCCTCCCGGGCCAGGCGGTGGATGAGCCTGGACGCCTTATCCGGATCCGTCTCCGGGAAAACGGCCAGGCCCACCGCTTTGGCCAGAAGCACGGAATCCCGATCGCCAATTATAGCAAGATCGCCTTTTTTACCAGCCATATAACGTACGCAGCCTTTCCGTGATAATTCGATCTGCTAAACCGTTGCGCTTGGCGGTGAGGATCAGGCGCACGCAGAGCGCCTCCTGTTCCCGGGCCAGCAGATAAGCCACCACCGGGGCGATGGACTTGTTGTCATAGCGGGCGTGGTTGAAGCGGCCCATGAGGTAATCGTCCCGCTCCCGCTCGAGCGCCGCCAGTCCCTCGCCGCTTTGCAGGGCCTCCAGCCCCTTGCGGATGCCGGGCCGGGCCGGGCCGATGGCCACCAGCCTTTGGAGGGCTTCCGCGGGCGCTTCAAGGCCGGCGATTAGTGCGCTGTGGGGAATATCCCCCGCGGGCAGCAGCAACCCCCGCAGCCTTTCGGCTGTGCCGCCCATCTGCTTGAGGCGCAGCATGGAGAGCACGTTGTTAAAATCCGCCAGGGCTTTGAAATAGGGCGTGACCAGCGGGTGGTTTGTGTCGTAGGCGTATTGAATATAGGCCCCGTCCAGCGCGGTGGAAAGGCGCGCCGGGTCCACGCCGCTTTGAAAATCCCGCTCAAGGCTTGTCAGCGCGGCCTGGAATTGAGGGGGCAGCTCCTTATATGCGCCTGCCTCCACCATGCGGCCCAGCGCCTCCGGTTCATATACGCCGCCCCGCAAGAGGGCCGGCGCTTCGGCGCTGGCCGTAAGGCGCAGCTTTAGCAAGAGCTTTAGGTTATGCACATCCGCCTTGAGCAGGAACACATCCGTAACGGCAGGCTCGAAGGAGATTTCCTTCACCAGCGCGTAGGCTGCGCCAAGGGCATTGGCTACCAGCCGCTCCGCGTCCGCAGCGGTGGCCTCCGGCAAACCGCCGTAGCCAAAATCCAGCAGGTGACGCACGGCCTCTTGCGCGCCGCCCTCCAGCATGCGCTGGAGGCTAGCGGGGCTCAAAAGCTCTGTTTCATGGCAGCGTATGCTCGTTACGCCGTAAGTGACGCTGTCCTGTGGCATATCAACTACCTTCCTTATCCGAATAATAGCGCGGCCACACCGCTCTCTTCGGCCCTGCGCAAATCGCGCAAAACGGCCTCGAAGGAGCAGTTGATCTCGTAGCTTTCGCCAGTGAGCAGGAAGCCGCCGCAGATATCCTCCCGATGGTGCCCCAGCGACAGGGGCGCTTTGGATCGGGCCGCAAGCTCCGCGTTCACGCCCGGCAAAAGGGCCGAGAGGGACGCCGCATCCGCCTGCGCGGGCAGGATGGTTTCCCCGCCCTCCGCGCACGATAGCAGGAGCTTGGCGAGGATCGCTTCTCGCTCCGAGCCGTTGAGCGCGCTAAGCTGCGCCTCTGCGGCCTCGAAAGCTTCGTCGATTACGGCGCGCCGATCGGCCAGGGCCTGCTTGCGCGCGTCCAATAGCGCGTTAGTGCGGCTGCGCTCCAATATATCCGCCTCTGCGGCCGTGGCTCTATCTTCCGCCTCGGCGAGGATGCGGCCGGCCTCGGCCTCGGCTGCGGCCGCCTGGGCCTGCGCCCGGGCACGGGCCTGCGCCAGCGCTGCTTCGGCCTCGGCCTTCGCGCCTTCCACAATGGAAGAGAGGAGGCGCTCGCCGTTGTTCAAATCCTTAGCCATACTGTATCTCCCACATGCGCCAGGCGTTAAACCTGTACGCCGTTGACCATCAGGAAGGAGAAGAGCAGCGCCAGCACCGCATAGGTTTCCACCATAACGGCGAAGATGATAGCTTTACCGGCCTCCTCCGGCCGTTTGCCCACCATGGCAATGCCCGTGGCCGCCGTGCGGCCCTGCACGATGGCGCTATACCAGCCGCCAAAGGCGATGGGCAGGGCGGAAAGGAAGAACTGGATGCCCTGGGTCAGGGAGAGGGTGGGGCCGCCAGCGCCTAACAAACCGGCCTTGGAGGCGATAACAAAGCCGATCAAAAGGCCGTAGATGCCCTGGGTGCCGGGCAGGAGCTGCAGCACCAGCACGGAGCCGAAATGATCGGGGTTCTCGGCAATGACCGCCGCGCCCGCTTCACCAGCGTGACCTACGCCAATGGCCGAGCCGATGCCCGCCCACATAGCGGCGAACACAGCGCCGGCCGCAGCCAGAAGCTGACCGTTGAGACCAAGAGATTCGTAGAGTGCCATTGTGTGAAACCTCCAAATTATTGTTTGAAATGGTGTTTTTGTATATCCGGGCGGCGGGCCGCCTTGTTCGGTGCGTTATTTGCCCGCCACCTGCGAATGGCGGGTGGCATACCGGAGGGGACGGAAGGGCTTGCCGCCGGATTCGTAGAACTTGCCGAAGAACTCCACATACTGCAAACGCGCTGTATGCACGAAGCAGCCTAGGGTGCTGATGGCCATCATAAAGAGATGGATGCTCACGGAAAGGGCGGCCGTGATGATAAAGCCGATCACCGTCATCACCATATTGCCCTTGAAGGCTGCAAAGAGCATATCCCAGCAGAGAATATTGAGAACCAGGCCGATCACGCCTGTGGAAAGGCCCAGGGCGAAGATGCGCGCGTAGGAGAGCACATCCCCCAGCCAGGAGGCGATGTCGTAAAGCTTGCCGCCGCCGCTAAGCAACCGCCCCGCGAGATTCTTTTTGGAACGGCCGGCAAAAAGGAACACGGCCAGAGCGGCCAGGATGGCCATCCATTTGCCGATGGTCGCCAGCACGGCCGGGAAGCCCAGCATGGGCGCCGCCAGGAGGAGCACGCCGGAAATGATCAGGATCCAGCAGAAATTATCGATGATCGCGCCCCACCAATCCCCTGCGCGGAGGCAGCGGTAGGTTGCGATGAACACGGCGAAGAACATATGCACAATGCCCAGCCCCGCGCACACGGCCAGCATGGCCAGGGGCTCTGCGGAGGAATCGATCAGGGGGAAGGCATTCTCAAAGGGCAGGCCCCTGAAAATCTCGGGCCAGGTAACGCCGAAGAAGGAGCCGAAAAGCAGGCCCATGAAGATGGTGGAAATACCGCCCTGCATCAGCACGCCGGCCAGGCCCGCCATCATACCCTGCGGCTTCATGTATTTGAGGAAGAGGGCGGCGCCGATGGCCAATAGGATGCCGTAGCCCGTATCCGTAAGCATCATCCCGAAAAAGATGAAATAGAAGGGCATGAACAGGGGTGTGGCGTCCACAGCGCCATAGGCGGGCAGGGAATAAAGATTTGTGACAGCCTCATAGGGCGCGACCAGGGGTTTGTTGCGCAAAACCGTGGGCGGTGTTTCGTCTTCGGCAGGCTCACTAAAATCGAGGTAGTAGATATCGGTCACCGCGCTGAGCGCCGCTTCGATTTCGCCGCGCTGATCCTCCCGCGCCCAGCCTTCCAAAATGAAGGTGGCCTCGGTAGCGCCGGTCTGCCCTCTGCCCGCTTCCAGATCCCGCTCGATAAGGGCCGCGTCCTGGCCAAAGCATAGGGCCGGGCGCTCCTTGCCCAGGCCCGCCAGCTCCGCCTGTAAGGCTTCGGCCCGCGCCTCTAAATCGGCGGCCTCGCCCTCCAGCGCGCGGATGTTGGCGGCCGGCGTGCCACAAAGGCTAGGGAAGGCGTATTCGCGCAAGTTCAGCCTCTTAACGAGCGCCAGTGCTTCTTCATGTTTGCTTTCCAGGCAGGCGATGAGCACGGCCCTTTCCCGCCCGTTGCCGTAAATCTCTACCACGGCCTCCAAACCGGCCAGCAGATCCAGCTGCTCGGCCTGCAAAAAGCCCGTGATATAGCGCACGCTGTACGTATGGCGGATCTTGGCAATATCGGCCGTAAGGCCCTCCCAGGGGTACAGTTGGGCGGCCAGGGCGCGGCGCTTATCCGCCTCCGCCCGCAGGCTGGCGATGGTACGCTCCAATTCCTCGACCCTGGCGCACAGCTCTAAGGAGGCGGGTAGCGCCTCTGCAAGCGCTGCGGCGCTGGTTTCGGGCTTGGGGCGAAGGCCCTGTTTTTCGGCGTATTTTTTGAGTGCTAGCTGCGCGCTCTGTAAGCGCTGCACCCGGGTTTCCCATTGGGGCAGCAAAGCGCTTTCGCGGCCTTCTTCGGCGGGGATGATCTGCACGGCCGCAATAGCCTGCAGGGCCCCCAGCAGGGCGCTTTCATCCGCCTTGCGGCCAATGAGCGTGAGCCGTTGTATGGGAACGATCATGCTTTCACCCTTTCCAGAATATAGGCTGTGGCCTTGGGCAGGGCCTGCCTGGCCGCCTCTTTGCGCCGGGCGGATTCCGCCGCCTGCTCCTGCCCGATCTCCCGGGCCAGCCGCTTGCCTTCTTCTTCCGCCTTCAAAGCGGAAGAAGCCGCCAGCGCGCGGCCCTGCTCCCGGGCAGCCTCCAGGCGGTCAAGAGCGGCCTGATGTGCGGAGGTTTCGATTGCGCGGGCCTGCCTGGCCGCCTCTTTACGGATAGACGATGCCTGCGCCTCTGCCTCGGAAATCTTTTCGATGATGGATGGCAAACCTTTTTACCTCCCTTTATGGTTTTTATTGAATCCTTATATTGTATCTTATAGGCCGTATGCGCCGGCCGGTATGGCATGCCGCAAATCTCGAATAAAGGGATATTTGATCCGTTCTTAGCGGATTGTGACAAAGAAGACAAAGTATTTCTCTCATTGTACAGCCAAAATGGCAGAAGGGCAAGATGGGACCGCAAAGTTTTATTATAAAATCATCATATATATAACAAACCTAAACACAGGTTGATGAAACAAAAACCGGCTCCGCGGATGGGGAGCCGGCTTTTGGTGGTGATCCCGTTGTTATTTGGTGCCGAACAGGCGGTCGCCCGCATCGCCCAGGCCGGGAACGATGTAGCCGTGGTCATTCAGCTTTTCATCGATGGCGGCGATGAAGATATCCACATCCGGGTGGGCCTTCTGCACGGCCTCCACGCCCTCGGGCGCGGCGATGATGCACACCAGCTTCACGCTCTTGGCCCCGGCGCGCTTGATCACGTCGATGCCGGCTACGGCGGAGCCGCCTGTGGCCAGCATGGGGTCCACGATGATCATATCCCGCTCACTGGTGTCCGGCGGGAGTTTGCTGTAATAATCCACCGGCTTGAGGGTTTGCGGGTCGCGATAAAGGCCGATATGGCCCACTCTGGCTGCGGGGATCAATCTGGTCATACCATCCACCATGCCGAGGCCGGCCCGCAAAATGGGCACGATACCCAGCTTCTTGCCCGCGAGGACAAAGGTTTTGGCCACGGCCACGGGGGTTTTAACCGTGGTTTCCTCCAGCGGCAGGTCTCTGGTGGCCTCGTAGGTGAGCAACATAGCCAGCTCGCCCACCAGCTCGCGGAATTCCTTGGAGCCGGTGTTCTCATCCCGTAAATAGGTGAGCTTGTGCTGTACGAGGGGGTGGTTGATGACGATGACTTTTCCCATATATAAATCTCCTTTCAATATATCGCTTCACTGGGCAACCAAGCGCACAGCCGCTTGGTTGCGGTTCAAGGCTTGCCTTGCGCTGCGCACGGCCGGAAAATCCTGCGGGGAAAGAAAACCTAGGGTTTTACCCATTTCGGCGTGCATGCCGCCGAAGCCGGATTGGAAGGCAAGGGTTGCGGCCCTTGACAATCCCAAAGGGGTGCCCAAAGGGGCGGATTTCCCGAAATCTCAAAGAAGAGGGCGCTGATTAGCGCCCCTCTTCATAATGCAAAATCTTATCAATTCGTTTTTGATGCCTGCCGCCGAGGAAATCGGTGGAGAGGAAGACCCGTACGATCTCCCTGGCAAGTTCGATGCCGATGATGCGGCCGCCCAGGGCCAGCATGTTGGCGTTGTTATGTTCGCGCGTGAGCCGGGCGGTCAGCGGATCGCCGCAGAGGGCGCAACGGATGCCGCGCACCTTGTTGCAGGTGATGGAGATGCCCACGCCCGTGCCGCAGATGACCACGCCAACATCCGCCTCCCCGGCGGCCACAGCCTTGGCGCAGGGAAGGCCGTAATCCGGATAATCTACGCTTTCGGGCCCATTGCAGCCCATATCTACGACTTGGTGGCCCAGCTCCCCGATAAAGGGGATCAGCGCCTGCTTATAGGCGTAGCCGCCGTGATCCGCGGCAATGGCGATCTTCATTCGCGTTCGTTCCTTTCCGATAAGCGTTGGAACAGCCCGTCCAGGCTACGGTCGATCTGCTCCGCTGCGAGATCATAAACGTTTTGGCCGGAACCATAAGGGTCCGTTATATCATGCTTGTCCAGCGTAGCGATGGCAGCCTGGGGATACTGCCTTTGCAGAGCCTGCGCCTGGGTAGCCGTCATGCACAGCACCAGCTCCGCCTCGCCGATCATTTGCGCGCTCACCATTCGTGCGCGATGGCCCGCTATCTCCAAGCCCCGGCTTTGCAGGGCCCGGCGCGCACCGGCTGAGAGCGGCTCGCCGCCCGCCATCAGGCCCGCGGAGGCGGCCCGCCAGGGCAGGCCCAGCCTTGCGGCCCGCTGGTTAAAGAGGGCCTCCGCCATGGGGCTGCGGCAGGTATTGCCCGTGCAGATAAAGAGCACCCGCCTCATAGGTCTTCCTCCAGATATTGAAAGCCGGCGGAGCGAAGCAGCCGATTCATATAGGCAAGGCCCATTTCCCGCTCCGGCAGGGCTTCGCAGTAGAGGATATCCGCCTCGTCGCCATAGCGGCGCAGAGCCGCGAAAAGGTTGGCGCAGAGGGTGGCCGGATTTTTTCTATCGCCTATTATAGCATACTTGCGCTGGCGGTAAAAGCCCTGCGTTTGCTCCGTGGCAAAAATCATGCAGGATTTTCCCGCAAGCTCGGCCAGATCATAGGCGGTGCAGATGCGCTCCGCCGCCTGCCTGGGGCTGCCGGCCGCGATCAGCACCTGCGCGTTTGGCGCGTAATGCTTGTATTTCATGCCCGGAGAGGCCGCGACTTCCCCTTTGCCCAAGGGCTGTAAAACCGCGCGGGCCACTTCTACGGGGCCGACGACAGCTTCCAGCATTTCCCGGGTAATTCCGCCAGGACGCAGGATGGTCGGCGTGCCGATCAGGGAGAGAACTGTCGATTCCAGGCCCACCTTGCACGGGCCGCCATCGAGGATTATGTCGATCTTACCATCGAGATCGGCCTTCACGTGGGCCGCGGTGGTGGGGCTGGGCCTGCCGGAAAGGTTGGCGCTGGGCGCGGCGATGGGTACGTCCGCGGCGCGGATCAGGGCCAGGGCCGTTTTATGCGCGGGCATGCGCACGGCTACGGTGGGGAGGCCCGCTGTGACTTCATCCGGCACCTTGGAGCCGCGGTTGAAGACCAGCGTCAGCGGGCCGGGCCAAAAGGCATCCATCAGGAGGCGAGCCTCTTCGGGCACCCGAATCCACAGGTCCTTCACATCGCTCTTTTTAGCTACGTGCAGGATCAGGGGATTATCCGCCGGGCGGCCCTTGGCCTCAAAGATGCGGCCAACGGCCTCGCCATCGAGGCCGTTGGCGCCCAGACCGTATACGGTTTCCGTAGGAAAGGCTACCAGCCCGCCCGATCGAATGACGGAGCCGGCCAGGCGCGTGCCGTTTTCTTTTTGCGTGATGGCGTTAAAATATTGGGTCTGCATGGATACTGTGGTTCCTTTCGGCAGCCCGCCTCCAATCGGGAGAAACTTCCATATAATATAGGATGATGGCGCTGCCGTTCTTTCTTGCTTTTTAGCCCTGTTCGCCGGAAAGCTGAGCCGCCCGCTCGGCGATGATCAGCGCGTCGATC
>CAZAZI010000036.1:0-6681 GCA_964489575.1 uncultured Oscillospiraceae bacterium
CGGGAACGCGATGGGATAGAGCTCCATATATCGCTTGTAATCTCCGCAGGTATCAATAGCGGATTTGATGGCCGTGTCGTCGTCCAGAAATGCAATTCTATGGAATACGCCCAGAGCCTCGGCGGTTTCCTTCACCACCTGCCCTTGGCTTCCCGCGCCAAGGATGAGCAAATTCATCCGCTTGCCCGAAGCCGTATTTGGCACGAGCAGCGGCTCATAATCGATGCTGTATTTTTCGAGCTTGTCTATTTTGGGGAGGTGCGCCTCAAGATATTGGCCGTATTTGCGCTGCATCTCGCCAAGCTGCTTCACGCCCACAAACGCGCCGATGGTATAAAGGTCAATGCCGCATGCAAGGCAGCGGCGAATGAAGGCTTCGCGGAGCATGCCGGTCGAGATCTTATCGATCAGTTGATATTTTGTGTTGATGGAAACCAGCTGGTTTTGGAGCATATGCGCCTTGGGTGCGTCTTGCTCTCCGCTGATAATATAACATTCCTCATTCGGATAAAAATCAGTATTCTTTTGAAGCAAGCGATACACATGCGGCGGAATCGGAATTGTCCGCGCCGCGTCGGATGAAATGATTTGATATTGCCGCTTGGCATGTCCATCAACGCCACGCGTGCGTGCAAGCGCGTTTATGATTGTGAGTGTTTTCGCCTTAAAGTCGATGTCCTTAATTTTGACGGCAGAGGCTTCCGCCACACTTAATCCCATATGCAGGCAAAGGTATGCGGCAAGCTTTCTAGGCTCCACATCTTCGGTCAATGCCTTTTCCAGCACCATGCATTGGTTTTCAGAGAGCATCTTGCTTTTCCTTTCCCCCGAACATAGCCGCGCAAACGCCGCGCGAGTTGCCGTCATAAACGCAAACGCGGATTTTACAGATTGCCATCCACATTTGCCTAGCCGCAATACAGCAAAAATCACATGTATTGGGCTAGATTTCTTATGTTGTACAGCATAGCATGAGTTACCAGAAATGTCCACTATATTATTAAAACGAAAGGCCGTTTTAATGGACTTTCATTATGTTTCTGTTGTTTTGCTTTTATGCTCTGTGATTCTCCTATGTTTAGCGGGTGCTTTTCAAGAAAATTTTCCGCTCAAATTCCTCAACTGACACATTGCCCGCGCCCTCCTCTTTCAGCAGCCCTTTTGCGCTATCCATCCACGCGTAATAATCTTTATGCGGATATTGCTTACGTGCTCGCTCACAGCGCATGTGATAGGTGTTGCGCAACCTACTGTAAAACTTCCTTGCGGCATCGGCGTTTCGTTTGTTGAAGTATTTTTCCGTGGGTGCGACTTCCTTGCAGGTTTTACCCTCCGCGTTTTCTACACCGCGGTCGCAATAGAGCGACGC
Source organism: uncultured Oscillospiraceae bacterium (assembly GCA_964489575.1). Taxonomy (GTDB): domain Bacteria; phylum Bacillota; class Clostridia; order Christensenellales; family CAG-138; genus Pelethousia. The sequence continues at coordinate 1,370 of CAZAZI010000036.1, forward strand.
AGAAGAAAACGGCAGGAAATAGCATCCGCAATACTCGCATTTGCGCACGGCAAGCCCGATCATGCACATATACTTGAATTCTGCAAAAACCAAAGTACGCACATCATCGCTCGTGTAAAACGTATGCGCAAAGAGCGAACAGCTTTTTATCTTGGCAATTAACTCTGGCGTGATCTTCTCTTCGGGGTATTCGAACTCGTCCTCGCGTAGTACACGTTGTTCTATACGCTAAATGCGCATATCGCCGCAGAAAGCAAGACGAAGCGGGACGATTTAGAACGCTAGATAATGGTTGGAAACAGTAATCGCTGTTTTCAAGGCGAAAAACACTGTTTCAGATCCCCATCTTAGGGTAAGAAAAAGTCCCGAAACACCTTAGTTTCGGGACTTTTTTCCTTGGCTCCCCCTGCTGGACTCGAACCAGCGACACTGCGGTTAACAGCCGCATGCTCTACCGACTGAGCTAAGGAGGAACGGTACGCGAATTATGATACATCATTTACAGATTTTTTGCAAGCCCTCTTTTGAAAATAATTCGGCCCGGCCACTCGTTTCATATTATGTAAAATGGCTTTACGCCGTGACCGCGCGCGTCGCGCATATTAAGCAAGGGAGCCGAAAGGGCTCCCTCATTTTTACCAAGGAGAATAGATGATCCGGATCGATCTTATGGGAATTACCTCTCTGCAACCGATCTTTCGGCGATCTCAATGGCTTTTTGCACCATTCTTCCGCAATCACGGGCGGTGACAGCGCCCCATCCGCTATTGGAGACCAGACCATCCACACCCAATTCCCGGGCGATCACCTGCTTGAGCCCTTCCGACATCGTACCTTTCCTCGCCATTGCAATGCCTCCTTTAGTAATGTGCGGAACAGCATCCCGCGTCTTATTTTGCGCCCGGTACGGCCTATTTATTGATGACATTTAATTCAAAATTATACCAGAGGGCGCTTTTTGCACAGCAGGATCGTAATGAGGCAAAAGACTAGGGACGCCACGCCCGCCGCGGTAAAGGCGGCGGCGCTGCCACCCCCCAACAGCCGCCCCAAGGGCTCCGTCACATAAGGGGAAACGAAATAGCCCACATTAACGCAGGTGAGCACGATGGCCGTGGCTGTAGGCGCATGGTGGGAGCCGGCGGCATCGAAAATGGCCGTCATCAGCCAGGGCGTAAAAAGGGAGATCGCCAGCGCCCCGGTCAGGAAGGCGGTCACCGCGCCGCATAGGCCCACAAAGCTGCCCGCAAAGAGGTATCCCGCGCCGATCATGCCAAAGGCGGCGGCCAGGGTAAAGCGGCCGCTCAGGCGGCTGATACGGCCATAGAGTGCCGAGGTAACGCATGCAATGCCGCAGGCCAGGGAATTGAGCAGGCCCGTGAGATCGGATGCGCCCAGGCCGTAGCCCTCGATATACAGCGAGCCGTTTGTGGGAATGGCGAAATAAAGGCAGGCAAAGACAGCGGCAAAAAAGGAAAGCTTCCATACGCTTGCCTTGCGCAGGGAGGCGGTATCTCCCCCGCCCGCTTGCACAACCTCCGCCTGATCTTTTGGCAGAAGCAGCACCACCAGTACCAGCGCGATCAAGGCGAAGCCAAACGTCCAATATACACTATACCAATGTTCCCGGGCCAGATAGCCGCCGATTAGCGAGGAGGCCAAAAGCCCCAATTGCAGCATGGCGGCGCAAAGGCCCATTACCTCGATCCGCTCCGCGCCGGAGAAATGCGCGTTGACCAGCATGGGATAGAGCGTGCTAATGATGCCATAGGAAAGGCCCATCACGCAGGCGGCTGCCAGCAGCAAAGACAGGCTATGGTGAAAAAGCAGGCACATTGCTCCGCCCAAACATAGGAGCGCCAGCCCCAGCACGGAGAGCGCCTTGCTCGACAAGCGCCGCGCCAAAAAGGGGATGGCGATTATGCCGGCGATGCCGGTGAGGTTGGGCAGCATCAGCACCAGCAGCACCGTATCCGTAGGCGTATCCGGGAAGGCGGCTAAGAGGCCGGCCACCGACACGGCGAGTACCATATACAGCAGCGTAGTGAAGCACAGGCTCATTACGGCGATTTTCTTTTTCATAAAGCGATGGGCCTCCTACTCTTGTTCGTCGTCGCAATCCCGCGCTTAGTTAGCCAGCGCGGCTTCCCGCTCGCCCTGACCCAGCTTAACGGATGGGTCGAAACGCTTGCCATCCTGATACCCCTCCAGGGCAAAGCGGCTGTTATCCCGCACGGCTTTGCCAAAGCGAGAGGATTTTCCCATGCCCTTCCAAAGCTCAAATACCGGCTGCGGGACGGATAGCGCCAGCGCCCAGCTCTGGTGGGCTTGCTGCTGCTCTATGAAGGCATCCTTGAGGCCGGCGCAAAAGCCGTTGCCATATTCATCCGCCATGGCGCGCAGGGCGGATGCGGCATATATCTCTTTGTTTTCCGCCTTGATGGCCTTGCAGCGGCGCGCCACATACGCAAAGGCATATTCGAAGATGCGCACGCACACCTCGAAATCCTCTTCCAGGCCGATGAAACCGATGCTTACCTTTTTGGCCCCGGTCCTCTGGCTGCGAAAGGCCTTGCAGCAATAATGCTCGGCCACGATGGCGGAGAGCCGCGTGGCCCAGGCATTGGTCATTTTGGTGCAGGTGATGCCGATCGTCCTTTTGATGAGCCGCGATTGCCCGACCTGCCGCATCTGCTCGGGCCGCAGTTTATGCTCCGCCATCAGGGTGCGGGCCTTCAGCAGGGCGGCCTTGGCCTCGTGCTCATTGGGGCTTTCGGCCAAAGCCAGCAGCTTGGCGATTTTCTCCTGTATATCTACCGTTTCATTTTCCATGTCGGTTATCCTCCAAAAGAATAGTTTACCACGCATCCGCGCTTTTGGGCAACACGCAAAACGCCGCACGGCTGCTCATTACAACCGTGCGGCGTTTTATAATTATATGTATATGGCGCGACGTGCCCGGCGTTTACGCTTCCCGGCCCAAGCCCTTGGACATATCGGCGATCTGCTCAAACTGTGCGGCCAGCTCCTCGGTGGAGGCATTCTGCTCCTGGATAGAGGCGGCGATGTGCTCCACCCCCTGCGCGTTCCCCTTGGCCAGTTCAGCGATCTGGCCTACATCCTGGCGCATGTGCTCCACGGATTCATCCGTCAAACGCTGGCGCTCCCGCTGCTGCTGCAAAAGGTTCCCGGCATCCGCCGCGGCCCGCTCCATGGTTTCTAAAGCAAGGCCAAGCTCGCCCAGGCTATCCATGCCCTGCTTGGCTGCCGCGCTGCCGCTATCCACCCGGCCGTGCACTTCCTTGGTGGCTGCGGCAAGGCTGTTGACCACACCCTGGATCTCTGCGGCCACCTGCCCGGAGCGGGCAGCCAGGGAGCGCACCTCATCCGCCACCACGGCAAAGCCCTTGCCCGCCTCCCCGGCCCTGGCCGCCTCGATGGAGGCGTTGAGGGAAAGGAGGTTGGTTTGGGAGGCCACCTCTTCGATTTGATGCAGCATCTGCTGGATCTGCGCCATCTGTGTGAGCAGCGTAGCCGTAGCCTGGCGGGCGGAGGTGACCGCCTCGTCTACCTGGCCGATGGCCTCTTTGGTATTGGTCATCTGCCCCATCCCCTCGCCCACCCGCTCGTTCACCTGGCGGAAGCGCTCCTCCAGACTCTCCATATTCTCTTGGCTTTGCGCCGTCTGCGTGCCCACCGTTTCCGCCTCCGTGTGAAGCGCGGTGGCCGTTTCCAGGGTCAAGTGGGTGCGCTGGGCCATATCCGTAGCCGCTGCGGCAATGGAGGCGGTCTCTGCGGAAAGGGCAGTCATGGCCTCGTTACCCGCGGCGATGGAATGAACGAGCTCGCGGGATACAGCCTGCATCTGTTGGGCCGAAGCGGCGATATCCTTGGCCGCCTGCTCGCTCTCCCGCACCATTCTCTCACCCCGGCGGGTGGCGATATAGAGGATCACAGCAACGGAGGCGTAGATGAACAGCTTGATAAGCAAGCTGCCGAATTGGTAATTCTGCCCATCGATATACATAGGGTTCACAAAGGCGGCGATCAGGCAGGCGAGCATATAGACAACGCCGAAATTGAGGATGATGCGCGCCTTGAAATACAGCGTAGCCAGGCCCAGCACGAAGAAAGAAACGATGAAGGTGCGTTCGCTCCCGCCCTGCAAAATAGAGGTAAGCAGCGCCGCAAGGCCAATGAAGCATACGAGGATGCTGCCCTTGAGCACATCGTTGAATTGAAACAAATTCAGCACCGTTACAAAGACCGAGGTTCCCAGCAGGACGGACGCCGTATAGTAGAAACTCGAATTGACGCCATACTGCACAAAGGACAGCCCGATCATAATGACCGAACAAGTCCAGGTGGCGATGACGTTTACCTTATGGGTCTTTTTAAAATTCAGCTTCTGCGCGCCAAGTTCCATCTTCTTACCTCCGCCTTTTTCGCAAGGGCAGCCGGCCGCTTGCTTGTTTATTTTTCTACATATATAGTAACATAGCGCCATTTTTTATGAAAGCAAAATAAGATGGCGATCCCCCTATCTTTTTTCGCCGCGCCTCCCAATCGCCACATCCAACCGCTAGAAAGGCCGTATTTATTGGAGCTTGACATATAAAATTCAAGATAGCGGCCTTTCGGTCAATATTGGCCGGGATTAAAGGTTCTTAGCGGTTTTCTCGTATTTCATCCGGCCGTAAAGCGCGGTGTTTAGGAAATATAAATATACAAATTTATATAATTGATATACTATCTAAATATGCAAAAAAGATTGACTAAACCTTAACGAACTTAGGATTGGCTCTTGTTTTCCTCGAATTGTTGCCAGAAATACGTTCTTTATCTATCGATATTCGGATATCTATATGCCGCATTTATATTACCTCTATGCACCCGATAACAGTAGAATTAGATAAAAGAATAACAAAGTCTCTTTTGACTTTCAGTTTATAGGAGGAAAATATGGAAACCAATGTGCAATACCCTATCGTAGATAGTATGGAGGCCTTGGATGCGGCCTTCGCGCGGGTGCGCCGGGCCCAGGAAGCCTTCGCTTCCTATACGCAAGAAGAGGTAGATCGCATCTTCTTATCCGCAGCCACCGCAGCCAACCGCCTGCGCATCCCCCTGGCCAAAATGGCCGTAGAAGAGACCGGCATGGGCATCGTCGAGGATAAGGTGATCAAAAATCACTATGCGGCCGAATATATTTACAACGCATATAAGAACACCAAGACCTGCGGCGTGATCGAGCAGGATGAGGCTTACGGCGTGATGACGATTGCCGAGCCGATCGGCGTAATCTCGGCGGT
>CAZAZI010000036.1:6691-9443 GCA_964489575.1 uncultured Oscillospiraceae bacterium
ACGGCATCATCATCAGCCCCCACCCCCGCGCCAAACGCTCCACCATCGCCGCGGCTAAGGCCGTGCTGGAAGCGGCCGTGGCCGCAGGCGCGCCCGAAGGCATCATCAGCTGGATCGACACGCCTACGTTGGAGCTTTCCACAGCCGTGATGCAAAAATCGGATTTGATCCTGGCCACCGGCGGCCCGGGCATGGTCAAGGCGGCCTATTCCAGCGGCAAGCCCGCCTTGGGCGTGGGCGCCGGCAACGTGCCCGCCATTATCGACGAGAGCGCCGATATCCTTTTGGCCGTGAGTTCCATCATCCACTCCAAAACCTTTGACAACGGCATGATCTGCGCTTCCGAGCAAGCCGTGCTCGCGCCGGAATCCATCTATAAAGCAGTCAAGGCCGAGTTCGCCAAGCGGGGCTGCTACTTCCTTAAAGGGGAGGAGCTCGATAAAGTTCGCAAGACCATTCTCGTGAACGGCGCGCTCAACGCCAAGATCGTGGGCCAGAGCGCGCACACCATCGCCCAATTGGCCGGTGTGGAGGTTCCCGAGAGCGCCAAGATCCTCATCGGCGAGGTGGAGAGCGTGGAGCTCTCCGAGGAATTTGCCCATGAAAAGCTCTCGCCCGTGCTGGCGCTGTACAAGGTAAAGGATATCGATGAGGCTTTCAATAAGGCCGAGCGCCTCATTGCGGATGGCGGCTACGGCCATACCTCCTCCATCTACATCGACCCAATCGCCCGGGAGGAGCGGCTGGACGCCTTCTGCAGCCGCATGAAAACGGGCCGCGTGCTGGTCAACACCCCCTCCGCGCACGGTGGCATCGGTGATTTGTATAACTTTAAGCTGGCTCCCTCCCTCACCTTGGGCTGCGGCTCCTGGGGCGGCAACAGCGTTTCGGAAAACGTGGGCGTCAAGCACCTGCTGAACATCAAAACCGTGGCCGCAAGGAGGGAAAACATGCTTTGGTTCCGCGCGCCTGAAAAGGTATATATCAAGAAGGGCTGCCTGCCCGTAGCCCTGGATGAACTTAAAACCGTGATGCACAAGCGCAAAGCCTTCATCGTTACGGATAGTTTTCTCTATCAAAATGGCTTTACCAAGCCCATTACGGATAAACTCGACGAGATCGGCGTAACCCATACCTGCTTCTTCAACGTGGCGCCCGATCCGACCCTGGCCTGCGCCAAGGAAGGCGCGAAGCAGATGCGCGCCTTCGAGCCCGATGCAATCATCGCCTTGGGCGGCGGCTCCGCTATGGACGCGGCTAAGATCATGTGGGTGATGTACGAACACCCCGAGGCGGACTTTATGGATATGGCCATGCGCTTTGTGGATATTCGCAAGCGCGTATACACCTTCCCCAAGATGGGGGAAAAGGCTTATTTCATCGCCATCCCCACCTCCGCGGGCACAGGCTCCGAGGTTACGCCCTTTGCCGTAATTACGGATGAAAAGAGCGGCGTGAAATACCCTCTGGCCGATTACGAGCTGCTACCCAACATGGCCATCGTTGATGCGGATCTGCACATGAGCGCGCCCAAGGGCCTCACTGCCGCCTCGGGCATCGACGCGGTGACCCACGCCCTTGAAGCCTACGCAGCTATGCTGGCCACCGATTATACAGACAGCCTCGCCCTGCGCTCGCTCAAGATGATTTTTGAATTCCTGCCCCGGGCTTACAACAACGGCCAAAGCGACGTGCCGGCCCGCGAGAAGATGGCCAACGCCGCCACCATGGCGGGTATGGCCTTCGCCAACGCCTTCCTCGGCGTGTGCCATTCCATGGCGCATAAGCTGGGCGCTTTCCACCACCTGCCCCACGGCGTGGCCAACGCCCTGATGATCGAGGAGGTTCTGCGCTTTAATGCCGCCGAAGTCCCAACCAAGATGGGCACCTTCTCCCAGTACGACCATCCCCACACCCTGGCCCGCTATGCCGAGATTAGCGATTACCTCCAGCTGGGCGGCCAAACGGACGAGGAGAAGCTGGAAAGGCTCATAGAGGCCCTGCGCAACCTCAAGGAAGAGGTGGGCATCAAGAAAACCATCCGGGATTACGGCATCGGCGAGGCCGATTTCCTGGCCCGCCTGGACGAAATGGTGGAGCAGGCCTTTGACGACCAATGCACGGGCGCCAATCCCCGTTACCCCCTGATGTCCGAGATCAAGCAGATGTATCTCAACGCCTATTACGGCAAACACGAGGTGGTATAGCGTAGTGAAAGAGGGCCCGGCGCTTGCGCCGGGCCCTCTGCATCCCTTCTTTTGTTATTTATAGAAGGTATTTCCGCCGATGAATTCCCGCAGGATGGAGGTAGGCGGGATCTCATCCTCTATCGCCGCCTCCTGGAAGTAGTTGAGGAATTTGATCATGCTGCGTACGGAAGCATAATAGGGGCTCTCCTCCGTAACCATCATAAGCAGGGGGAATATATGCCGTTTGAGCACGGCCAGCTCGTAGACCAGGGCGGTATTAAAGAGGGCGTCCGCCTGCTCCTGGTAAGGAAAGATCCAGGTCTGCTCCCCCCGCTGCACGCTGGGCCACATGGACATGGTATGCTCCACCGTGGAGCCCCGGGTTTCGTAATCCCGCACCATGCGGCGCAATAGGCGGATATCCGTGGTGCGGATGCGGTTATGGTCATCCAGGTTAAGGGTGGTAAGGGCGCTTACGTAGACCCGGAAAACGCTGTCCCTGGGGATAGACGGGCTGATCATGCGCTGGTTGAGGCCGTGGATGCCCTCGATGATGACGGGCT
>CAZAZI010000037.1:0-9433 GCA_964489575.1 uncultured Oscillospiraceae bacterium
GGCATAACTACGGCGGGCAGATGCAAAAAACCATGGATGAGCTGGTGGATGAATTTAACATGGGCCCGGGGCGGGAACAGGGCGTCGTGGTGAGCGTCACCTCCATTTCCGCTATGAAAGAGCAGGAAGAAAAGCTGGCCCTGATTGCCGCCGGCGCGCCCGGGGCGGAGGATATGCCGGATATCGTTACGGCCTATCCGGGCACGGCTCTGCTGTTATCCGCACACGGCCTGCTGGCCGCGCTGGACGCGCACTTCACCCAGGATGAACTATCGGCCTACGTGCCCCAATTTATCAAAGAGGGCAGGCTGGCGGATGGCCGGCTGTATGTGTTCCCCATCGCCAAATCCAGCGAGGTTTTATACCTAAACCAAACCCTCTTCGACCGCTTTTCCGCGGCCACCGGCGTTACGGCGGGCAGCCTCGCCACCTTCGAGGGCATTGCCGAAGCCGCCGTAAAATATTACGAGTGGACGGATTCGAGCACCCCGGATACGGCGGGGGATGGCAAGGCCTTCTATGCGGCGGATTCCTGGTTCAACATCGCCCAAGTGGGCCTGGCGCAGATGGGGGGCGAATTCATAGAGCCCGAGAGGCTGCGTTTGGACGCGCCCGAATACCAAAGGATATGGGATTTTTGCCTGCCGCCCGCCCTTTCAGGCGGCTACGCGGTGATCGACGGCTATTCCTCCGATCTTTCCAAAACCGGGGATATCGTATGCTCCACCGGCTCCACGGCCGGCATCCTCTTTTATGGAGATCGCATCACCAACCCCGATAACACGGTGGAGCAGATCGATTACAGCATCCTGCCGTATCCGGTTTTCGCGGGTGGGCAGAAGGTAGCTATCCAGCGCGGCGCGGGCATGGCGGTGGCCGCCTCCACGCCCGAAAAGGAATATGCCGCCGCTCTGTTTTTGAAGTGGTTTACAAATCCGGCGCAGAACATCCGCTTCGTATCCTCCACAGGCTATCTGCCGGTAACGAGCCGGGCCTATGCCGAGATTATCGAGCGGGGCGGATCGGCGCAGAACCCCAATATCGAGAAATTGCTGCAAACGGCCATTGCCATGCTGGGCGAATATAGCTTTATCACAGCACCGAATTATGAAAGCTTCACACAAATCAGCAAAGAATATGAAAAAAGCCTAAAGGAGGCCATGCAAAGCGGCAGGCAGCGCGTCCAAAGCGGGGAAGACCCGGCGCAGGTGAGCCGGGCGCTTCGCGAAGGCTTCAAGCTTAACGCCCGATAAGAAAGCTGTGGGGAGCGTGAAATGCGACAGGTTAGTTTTTTTAAATTGCTTCGGGATATACGCGCTTATGGACGCGACGGGCTGACGCTGCAGCGCCGCCTATTCGCGTTTTTTCTGCTGTTTCTGGTTACGGTGATGTCCGAGCTGCTGCTGATCCTTTTCGCAGCCGGCATCTTCGCGGCCGGGCGGGAGGAAAGCCGCATGTTCCTGCAAAACGAGCTGCACCATATCGCGGGCGGCATGGAAAAGGATTTGGGTATCCTGGCGGTGCAGGGCACGGCCCTTTCGGAAAGGCTCTCGGAGCAGCTCGAAAAGGGCCTTGCCAGGGAGGGCCTTCAGCCTGCCGATCTTAGCGCTTCCTCCGAGCGCCTGGAGCCGCTTTTGGAGGGCTGTTTCGATGTGCTTAGCACGGCCCTCGAAAAAAACAAGGCCAGCGCGGCCTTCATCGTTCTGGATGCTACGGTGAACCCGGCCCTGGCGGGTTCCGCTTCCTCGCGGGCGGGCATGTTTCTCAAAAACATGGCGCCCAACGCTGCCTATCAATCCCCCTCGGCCATTCGTTATATGCGTGGCCCGGCCTCCATCGCCCGGGAACAGGGCATGAGCCTCATGCCCCAATGGGAAATGGAGTTTACCATCAAAGACGGCGACTTCTTCCGCACGGCTATGGCTGCGGCACAATGCCGCGGGGGGGATATATCCGGCCTTTATTACTGGAGCCCCAAGGCCGTGCTCCCAGGGGATTATATCGAGGCCATGCTCCTTTCCGTGCCGTTGCTAGCCTCGGATGGTACGGCGCTGGGCGTATGCGGCTTTGAAATCAGCGGCATGCTTTTCAAAATGCAGTACACCCCCGATAATGCCAACTTCAGGCGTATTTTCGCCATGCTCGCCCCTTTGGAGGGCGACCGGGCGGATGCCTCCCGCGCGATGTTGGCCGGCAGCTATACCGTTACCTCCGCCGCCATAGACGGGGCCCTGTCCATCCGAGAGGAAAAGCACGGACTCGCGGGCTTTACCGGCCCGGACGGCGCGGCCTACGCCGGCCTGTACCGGCCCATCCGCCTCTATCCTACGGGCGCGGCCCACGAGGGCCAGGCTTGGATGCTGGGCGTGCTACTGCCCCGGCAGGAGCTATCCGCTTATATGATGGCGCAAACCCGGCGCATTCTGCTCCTGCTCTTTACCCTTTTCCTGCTCAGCGCGGCAGCGGCCTCGGTTTTGAGCCGCAAATACATCGCGCCGGTGGCGGAGGCCCTGCGGAGCATCCAAAGCCGCGATGCGGCTGCGTATGAAAAAACCAACATCCAGGAGATCGACGACCTGCTCACCTTCCTGGCGGAGCAGGATAAGGCCGCCGTGCCCGTCTCCTGCCCAAAGGAGGGGCGGCCGGAGGCCTCCGCCCTCTTTGAAGCCTTCGTGCGTAGCATCCAAACCCTTTCGCCTGCGGAACGCTCGGTTTTTAACCTCTATATGGAAGGATATAACGCCAAGGCGATCGCGGAGATTCTCTGCCTCTCCATCAATACCATCAAAACCCACAATAAGCGCATCTATATGAAGCTCAACGTTTCCTCCCGCAGCGAGCTGATGGTCTTTGTGAAAATGATGAAGGAGCGGGAGGGGGCGGGCCTCCCCTTTGGGCGGTAAAACGGATGGCCTCATTGGAGGGAACCATGCGCAGTTTGCCGCGCCGGCCATAAAACAGGGGGCTATAGCGCTTTTCTTTGCGCGATAGCCCCTTTGCTATGCAGGTCTATTATCAGATGTTTTCCCCGTTTTGCGCAATCACCCCGCTAAACCAGCGGGCGGAATCCTTGGGAATGCGCTTTTGCGTGGGGTAATCCACATACACCAGGCCCATGCGCTCGTCGTAACCGGAGTGCCACTCAAAATTATCCGTAAAGCTCCAATGGAAATAACCCAGGATGGGCACGCCCTCTTGGACGGCTTTTTTCAATTCGGAAAGATAGCGCCGGAGGAAGTCGATACGGTCGGCGTCGTGTACCCGGCCATCCAAAAAGACGCGATCGTTGGCGGATTGGCCGTTTTCGGTGATATGCAACGGCAGGCCGTAACGCTCGTAGAGCCACAGGCAGCCATAGCGCATTACCTGGGGCGTGAGGGGCCATTTGAGGGCCGTGCGCGGGAAGCCCGGGTATTTGGGCGCCTCCAGGCCCGCTTCATCCACCGCTTTTCCGTTGTATACATTCAGCCCCAGGAAGTCTAGCGGCTGGCGGATGAGAGCCCAATCCTCCTCCGGCACGGAGGCTGTGAAGCGGGCGAGGGCGGGGGGCGCGTCCACGGGATAGCGCCCCAGAAGGGCGGCGTCCAAAAACCAGGTGTGGGTGAACGTCCAATCTTGTTCATGCAGGGCAAAGGTGGCGGCGCGGGCGGCTTTGCGGCCTGCGGGGGTATCCGCCTGCGGGTAGCATAGCCTGCCCGTGGAGGCAAGGCCGATCCGCACAGGCCCGCTGCTCTTTTGGCGCAGGGCCTGCGCGGCCAGGCCGTGGGCCAGGAGTGCGTTGTGCATGGCCAGGAGAACCTGCTCGCGATCCAGGCGCTTGCCCGGCGCGTGGATCCCCTGCTCATAGCCCAGGCCAATGAAGCATTGCGGCTCGTTGAGGGTGATGTAATGGCAGACGCGCCTGTCGAAATGCCGGGCGACAAAGGCCGCGAAGGCGGCGAAAGCGCGCGCCGTTTCGCGGTTTAACCAGCCGCCCTTTTCCTCAAGCGCCAGGGGCAGATCCCAATGGTAAAGGGTGAGATAGGGCGTAATGCCAGCGCAAAGGAGCAGATCAACCAGCCGGTCGTAATAGCGGAGGCCGGCAGGATTCGCAGGTGGGCCGCCGCTGGGGAACACCCGGGGCCAGCTGATGGAAAAGCGGTAGGCCCGCACGCCCAGCGCTTTGAGCAAGGCCACATCCTCCCGCAGGCGGTGGTAAGCGTCCGCGGCCACATCGCCGCTTTCATCGCGGGCGATGTGCCCCCCTTCATGGCAAAAGGCATCCCAAATGCTGGGGCCTTTGCCATCTTCGTTCCAGGCGCCCTCCGTTTGATAGGCGGCGCTGGCTACGCCCCATACGAAATCCGCAGCAAAGCCTTCCATGGGCCCTCCTCTTAAAACAGTACCTCAACCTCACAACTCTGCGCCCCTTCTATGGGGGATACGACGCAGCCGGCTATCTCCACGCCGTTCACCTTGATCCGCGGGGTACTAAGCCCCGTGCGCCTGGCATGGATGTTATAGCGCACACCCCGAAAGAGGCGGCTGGCCGTGAAGCCCTCGAATTCTTTGGGTAGGCAGGGCCGTATCTCCAAGCCGTCGAATTGGGGTTGGATGCCCAATAGATATTGACTGGCGTTCACAAAGGCCCAGGAGGCCGTGCCGGTGAGCCAGCTATTTTTCGCCTCGCCGCAGCGGGGGGCTTCCCGGCCCGCAATCATTTGGCTGTAAATATAGGGCTCCGTGCGGTGCACATCGCTGTTTTCTTCCGTAAAGGCGGGGCAGATGCGGCTGTAAGCCTCAAAGGCAGCCTCGCCGTTGCCCAGCACGGCTTCACCGATGCTCACCCAGGGGTTGTTGTGGCAGAAGATGCCGCCGTTCTCTTTATATCCCGGCGGGTAGCTGGTGATCTCGCCCAGCTCCGGATGGTAGGCGGTATAGCAAGGGGAGAGCAGCTCGATACCATAGGGCCCCATCAGCCGCGCCCACACGCTGTCCAGCGCGCTTCGCGCCATGCCTTCCTTCACACCGATGCCGGCCATTGCGCAAAAGCCCTGCGGCTCAATGTAGATCTGGCCCTCCTCGCAGGATTGGCCGCCCACGGGCCGGCTGAAAGCGTCGTAGGCGCGCAGGAACCATGCGCCGTCCCACGCGTGCCGCTTTACGGCCTGCTCCATGCGGGAAACGGCCGCTTTGATTTCTTCGCCTTCGGCGGCCTCGCCATAGCGGCGGCAAAGCTCTGCGTATTCCCGGCCATAGAGCACGAACATAGCGGCGATGAACACGCTTTCCGCCTTGCCGCTCTCAAAATTGGCACAGGTTTGGAAGCTTTCGCCCGGCTCCTCGGAGAAGCAATTGAGGTTTAGGCAGTCGTTCCAATCCGCCCTGCCGATCAGCGGCAGGCCGTGGGGGCCCAGGTTGGCCATGGTATAGCCCACGCTGCGCCGCAAATGCTCGAATAGGGGCGCTTCGCTGCCCGGCTCGTTATCGAAGGGCACGGGCTCCTCTAAAATGCCCGCGTCCCCGGTTTCGCGCACATAGGCGGCGACGGCGGCCACCAGCCAAAGCGGGTCGTCGTTGAAGCCGGCGCCCACATCGCCATTGCCCCGCTTGGTGAGGGGCTGGTATTGGTGGTAGGTGCTGCCATCTTGAAACTGTACGGCGGCGATATCCAGAATGCGGCTCCGCGCCCGCGCGGGCACCATGTGCACAAAGCCGAACAGATCCTGGCAGCTGTCGCGAAACCCCATGCCCCGGCCCGTGCCGCTCTCGAAATAGCTGGCGCTGCGGCTCAGGTTGAAGGTAACCATGCATTGATAGGGATGCCAAAGGTTCACCATGCGGTCAAAGGCGGCGTTGCCGCTTTGCAGGGTAAGCCGGCCCAGCAGGCCCTCCCAATAGGCTTTGAGCTTGTCGAGCGCCGCCTGCGCGTCCGCGTCCGCGGCGAAACGGGCCTGCATGGCCTTGGCGGCCGTTTTGTTGATGACGCCCGGCGCGGCCCATTTTTGATCCTGGGGGTTTTCTGCATAGCCCAAAATGAAGAGCAGCGTTTTGCTCTCGCCCGGGGCCAGGGTAATCTCCAGCTCGTGGGAGGCGATGGGGCTCCAGCCGCTTGCAAGGCTATTGCCGCTTCTGCCCGCCAGCACAGCCTTGGGCGCGCTCCAATCCCCCATAGGGCCCAGGAAGGCGTCGCGGTCTGTATCGAAGCCTGTTGTAGGGGCGTTTACGCTGAAAAAGGCGTAATGATTCCGCCGCTCGCGGTATTCGGTTTTATGGTAGACGGCCCCGTCTTCAACTTCGACTTCGCCCACGCTCAAATTGCGCTGGAAGTTCTGCGCGTCGTCCACGGCGTTCCACAGGCACCATTCCACGGCGGCAAAGAGCTTAAGCCGCTTCTCTTGCGCTGTGGCGTTCGTTAGGCGCATGCGGTTGATCTCGCAGGTTTCGCCCAGGGGCACGAAGAAGGTGAGGGAGGCCTCCACCCCGTTTTTTGCGCTTTCGATGGCCGTATAGCCCAGGCCGTGGCGGCAGCGGTAAGCGTCCAGCGGCGTTTTGCAGGGCAGGTAGCCGGGGCTCCAGCGGGTTTCGTCATCCGTGATATAGTAGAAGCGGCTGCCCATATCCAAGGGCACGCCCTGGTAGCGGTAGCGGGTGATGCGGCGCAGCTTGGCGTCCTGATAAAAGGCATAGCCGCCCCCGGTGTTGGAGATAAGGCTGAAAAAGCCGTCGTTGCCCAGGTAGTTGATCCAGGGCAGGGGCGTGTGGGGCGTGTGGATTACGTATTCCTTTTTAAGGTCGTCAAAGGCTCCAAATTTCATGGGTATGTCCCTTTCTGCATAAGCGGCTGCGCCGGATGATTGTAGCGGCGTATGCGCCGGTATAAATTCGATCTGCCCGAAAACGATTTCGTCATATTTAATTCTACAGATATTTGGCATAAATGCAAGCATTATCTTTGGCTTGCAGCCGAAAAGTACCGCATACTAAGCAGAAAGATCGACAGACTTAAACAAAGATCGTAAGACGCGGTCGCTTTTTCCGCATCATCCGCGCATTTCATACGTATAAGTCCACTGATATATTCCGGTGTGGCTGCCGCGCAAAGCATTCGGGCGGCTAAAGACCGGAAGGCAAGAGATTAGCTTAATAATAAGGTACTTTGAGAGACTGCCGGGCCAAAAAAATAAAATTTCGAAATCCCTCTTGCTTTTGTGAAACGAGGGGTATATACTTAGTTTACGAAAACGATTAAGAAAGCAGTTTGCCCATTTCTTCTCCATCGGTTATACTTAGCATCATCAATCGGTTTCGGAGGAGATTTAACTATGGTATCCATGAAGGATATTTCCCTGAAATGCGGCGTTTCCGTGGCCACAGTGAGCAAGGCGCTCAACGGCCAGCCGGACGTAGGCGAGGAAACCGCCACCCGCGTCCGCCGCATAGCCAGGCAGATGGGTTACCTGCCTAACGCGGCGGCCCGCACGCTCAAAACCAACCGCACCAACAACTTAGGCGTTCTTTTCATCGACAAAATGCAGAGCGGCCTCGCTCACGAGTATTTCTCCTCCGTTCTGGAGAGCTTCAAGGTCGAAGCGGAAAGCCACGGATACGACATCACCTTCATCAGCAACACCATGGGCAAAACGCCGATGTCCTATCTGGAGCATTGCCGCTACCGCAACTGCGACGGCGTGGTGATCGCCTGTGTGGATTTTACAGACCCGGCAGTGGTGGCACTGGTGCAAAGCGAGATCCCCGTCGTCACCATCGACCACGTGTTCAACGAAAAAACCGCCATCCTCTCCGATAACGTGCAGGGCGTGCGCGATCTGGTCAACCACGTATATGCCTGCGGGCACCGCAGGATCGCCTTCATCCACGGCGAAGACACCTCGGTTACGCAAAAGCGTATCGCCAGCTTCTATAAAACCTGCGAATCCCTCAAAGTGCCCGTGCCGGAAGCATATATGCGCGCGGCCCTCTACCACGACCCGGTCTCCAGCGCCCGCGAAACGCGGGAGCTGCTTTCCCTAAAGGAGCGGCCCACCTGCATCCTATATCCGGATGATTTCTCTTTCCTGGGCGGGCGTAATGTGATCGAAGAATTCGGCCTGCGCATCCCGGCGGATATCAGCGTGGCAGGGTACGACGGCATCTACCTCTCCCAAGTGCTGCAGCCCAAGCTCACCACCCTCAAGCAAGATACGGAGCAGCTGGGCAAAAAAGCCGCGCAAAAGCTGATCGAGGCCATTGAATTCCCCAAAACGGCCATCGCCCTGCAGGAAATGGTGCAGGGGCGGCTGTTGATCGGCGGGTCTGTAAAGGGCGGCTAAGCCCCGGGGCCTTTTTGCAGACTGCATCGTGCAACTCAGTATCCTAAGCGGGCCGCCCGCTTAAAATAAGGAGGATAACCATGAACAGATTCAAAAAGGCTCTCGTTTTCATTCTTGTGTTGAGCATGATGGCCGCGATGGCAGCCTGCTCTCCCGCAGCTGAGCCTGCCGCGCAGGCCCCTGCCGCCGCACCCGTCGCACCCGCGGGCGAAGCCGCCGCACCAGCCGCCCCTGCCGCGACTGAGCAGGGCAAGGTATACAACATCTACTGCTGGAACACCGAGTTCCAGGATCGCTTCAAGAGCTACTTTGAAGAGAAGGGCCTCATCCCCGAAGGCGTAACCGTTAACTGGATCATCACCCCCAGCGATGGCGGCGCTTATCAGGCGAAGCTGGACGAGGCGCTGCTGGCCCAGGAAGGCGCCGCGGCGGACAACAAGGTCGACCTGTTCCTCATCGAGGCGGACTACGCGCTTAAGTATGTTAACAGCGACTACTCGGCAGATGTTTACGGCGATATCGGTCTGACCGCAGCGGATACGGCCAATATGTACCAATATACCAAGGATATCTGCACGGACGCGAACGGCCTCCTCAAGGGCGTGTCCTGGCAGGCCTGCCCGGGCGGCCTGATCTACCGCCGCTCCATCGCCAAGGACGTGCTTGGCACCGATGATCCCGACCAGGTACAGGCCGCGCTCAGCACCTGGGAGAAGTACAACGCCGTAGCCGCGCAGGCAAAAGCCAAGGGCTACTACATGACCTCCAGCTATGTGGCTGACTACCGCGTATTCTCCAACAACGTCTCCGCTCCCTGGGTTGACGAGAATAACCAGATCGTAGTCGATCCCGCCATCAAGCAGTGGATCGCCCAGGCCAATACCCACCTCAAGAACGGCTACACCCTGCCCTATGGCATCTGGGATACGGAGAGCTTCAACGAGTCTAAGGTAAATGGCAAGGCTATGTGCTACTTTGGGCCAGGCTGGTTCATCGACTTCTGCCTCAAGCCCGCTGCGCTGGATAACCCCGATGATCCCGCCGCCGAAGCCGTCGGCAACGGCACCTATGGCGACTGGGGCCTGGTGAAGGGCCCGCAGGGCTACTTCTGGGGCGGCACC
>CAZAZI010000038.1:0-9407 GCA_964489575.1 uncultured Oscillospiraceae bacterium
TCGCGGGCAGCCAGTATGCAGGCGAAATGAAAAAGAGCGTCTTCTCCGTGATGAATTACCTTCTGCCCAAGGCCGGCGTGCTCAGCATGCACTGCTCCGCCAACGTGGGCCAGGATGGCTCTTCCGCCCTCTTCTTCGGCCTCTCCGGCACCGGCAAAACCACCCTCTCCGCGGACCCCCAGCGCAAGCTCATCGGCGATGACGAGCACGGCTGGAGCGATAACGGCATCTTCAACATTGAGGGCGGCTGCTACGCTAAGTGCATCAACCTCTCCCAGGAGAATGAGCCCCAGATTTGGGACGCCATCAAATTCGGCGCGCTGGTCGAGAATGTTGTGATGGATCCCGAGACCCGCGCGTTCGATTTCAACGATGGAAGCCTTACCGAGAACACCCGCGTGGGCTATCCCGTGGAATATATCCCCAACTGCGTAATCCCCGGCGTTGCGGGCCACCCCAATACCGTAATCTTCCTTACGGCGGATGCTTTCGGCGTGATCCCGCCCGTTTCCAAGCTGGACAAGAACCAGGCTATGTATCACTTCGTTTCCGGCTATACCTCCAAGCTTGCGGGCACGGAGCGCGGCATCGTTGAGCCGCAGACCACCTTCTCCACCTGCTTCGGCGCGCCCTTCCTGCCCCTGCAGCCCTCCGTATATGCCGAGATGCTGGGCAAGAAGATCGAGGAGCACGACGCCCACGTTTACCTGGTGAACACGGGCTGGGCCGGCGGCAAGTACGGCGTTGGCAGCCGCATGAAAATCAAGTACACCCGGGCCATGGTCACCGCCGCCCTTAACGGCGATTTGGAGAAGGCCGGCTACGAGCTCGATCCCATCTTCAACGTGCTGGTGCCCAAGTCCTGCCCCAATGTGCCGGACGAGTTCCTCAACCAGCGCGCCCTGTGGAAGGACGACGCAGCCTATGAAGCCACCGCCAAGGATCTGGCCGCTCGCTTTGTGAAGAACTTCCAGAAGTATAGCGACATGCCCGCCCATATCGTGAACGCAGGCCCCAAGGGCTAAGCCTTCCCGATCCGGCCGCGCAGACCGGCCCCTTCCCCCCGGCTTCTCCTTGGAGCCGGGGGTTTTTTCGGCCGGCCCTTCCCCCATTCCCCGTATGGCTGTATAATAATGATGATCGCGGCGCGGTCTTCCAAGGCAATAACAGAAAGATATAGGTTCCTTTATGCAAAAACCGGTGCTCAAGGGCGCGCTTGCGCCCGCCTCCGCCCTGTTCCTTTTTTTCATGGGCCTGGAAACGGGCGGCTTTCAATATTCCCTGCTTAAGCTGGCCGGGGAGCTTTCCCTCGGAAGCGCGGCCATGGGCCTTCTGCCTGCGGCCCAGTATGCGGCGCTGACTCTGGCCCCGCTCGTCATAGGCCGCTTTTCCGACCGGATCGATAAAAAGCTGCTCTTTCTCTTAGGCGTCCTCAGCGCCGCCCTGGGCTGCCTGTTGGCGACCCGGGCCGCTTCGGCCCCCTTCCTGGGGCTGTGCGTATTCCTGGTAGGCTGGGGCCAAGGCCTGGGCGGCTTTGCCAACGCCGCTCTGCTGGCGCAGGTCTACGACGCCCGCTCCGGTGCCTTGATGAACCTCACCCAGAGCTTTTTCAGCCTGGGCGCCGTGACAAGCCCCCTGCTGACCGCCTATTTTACGGAGCATCTTAGCGCCTCCTGGCAGTTGCCCTTCCTGGTGGCCGGGCTTGGCCTGCTGCTGGCCCTGGGCCTGCTTTATCTGGCGGATTGCTCCCCCTGCCCGGACGCCCCAGCCTGCCGGGCTTCCGCGCCCATTCCGACGGAGGAGCGCCAGGCCTTTTCGCCCTTCCGTTCCCCCTTTATGCTGCTTCTGATGGCCGCCACCCTCCTGTATGTCTCCATTGAGAATGGCGCTACCTATTTCTTCGGCCCCCTCTTCTCCCTGGAATTCGCAGCCGCAAGCTACAGCGCCTATGCCATATCCGCCTTCTGGCTGGCCATGTTCCTTTCCCGCCTGCTCTTCGGCGTGCTGCACCTGAATGCGCGCAGGCTGGTAATGGTCTGCCTGGCGGGCCTGGCACTCTGCCTGCTGCCCCTGGGCTTTGCCCAAAGCGCCCAATTTGCGCTGGTTGCCTGCGTGGGCGCAGGCTTCCTTTGTGGCCCCGTTTGGCCCCTGCTCATCAACGAGGCCTCTCGCATCCATCCCGCCCATGCCGGCGCGGCTTCCGCCGCGGCGCTGGCCATCACGGGCCTGGGCTCAACCGCCTCCCCCGCCTTCATGGGCCTGTTGGGCAGCCTCTCCGATTACAGGCAGGTCTTTGTGGTTCTCTTCGCCGTGTGCGGCGTCGCCACAGCCCTGTGGGCGGTGTATATGCGCAAGTGGCGGTAGATATTTTTAAGAACGCTCCGCTGGGGCTAGGCTTCCCAGCTGGGTCACGCGCCCCGGCGGGCCCCGGCAACCTGTGTTTATCGCCTTAAATCCGCCTGGAAGACGCCGTGGGCAATCCACCCGCCCCTCTACGCCGCATTTTACTATCTTCTTCTTGGTTTGCTACCAGCCCAAGGCAACAAACGGCCTTCTCCCCTAACAGGAACAACCAAGGCCGGGCCCCGCTCTCGCCGCCCGCGTAGGGCCGCCGCCCGCGTAGGGGCGTCTGCATAAGACCGCCTGCGCAAAATAATAAAGCAGTGGGGCGCTCGTTCAAAGAGCGCCCCGCTGCTATATGCTATTTTCGGGTTCGGCGTCCGCACAGGCGGCGGCGCGCAGGTTGGGACCGTTCATTGCCCGAGGTCGCGGGGGTGGCGGCGTATCTGCGTATCCCCAAGATCCGCGCCGGGATTCACGGGGGTGGAGGCGATGGGCCTATTCGCGATGGTATCCGCCGCATCTGCCTGCTGTTGGCGCAGCTGTTCGCGGCGCTGCTTTTCGCGGCGCGCGCGGCGGCGGGCCGCCTCCCGCTTCTGCTTACGCTCGAGTTGGCTTAATATCGCCAGGGCGATCGCGGCCAGCACGATCAGCACGGCCAGCACCACCAGCGCTACGCTCAGGGCGCGGCTTATGCCTGTGCCGATTCGCTCGCCCAGGCCTTCGATCACTTCCTGCTGCACAGCCTCGGCGCCGGATCCGTCGTAAACGCCCACGCTATCCGCCGTGATATAGGCGGTGTAGGTATAGATGTTGCCGGCCGGATCGTTGAGGGTTACGACAAAAGTCAGCTCGCGCGGCTCGCCTACATATACGGCCTGCTCGGTTTCAAAAAGGCCAGGGGCCACAGACTCCTGCCGGGTAATCTCTGCGAGGGTTTCCACGGGCTGCTCCTCGCCCTCTTTTTTCTCCAGCTTCTTTTCGGAAATAACCAGGTTGGACATATCGAGCGAGCCCGTGTTGTTCACGCTGAAGCGCACCTTGATGCTGCCCGCCGCGTTGAGCGTTTCTACCACGGCGGCGTTGAACTCGATGCCGAGCAGCGCCGGGTCGATGTATTTGCGCACCACATAGCTCTTGGTGGTGTTTTCATAGGCTTCGCCGGATGCGGATTTGCCCGTAACGGTGAAAACCACATAGCGCTCCGCATCGGAAAGCACGGTGTAGCTAAGCTGGCGGCTCTCGCCTATAGCCAAGGCGAATTCCGCCCCATTGACCTTGTTGCCCAGTTCATCCTTGACCTGGATGGCGCTGATCTTCTGGTTGCCGTTATTCGTGAGGAGCAGGGAGAAGGGCACGCCGTTAACGCTAGGCTCGCCCTCCGTAACCTCCACGGAGAGCTTGCTCATCACCATGCCCAGGGTGGTCTCTTTTAAGGTAAGGGTTTGGGTCGCGCCCATGCTGTCGATATACGTAATGACCGGCGCGCTGGTTACGGTGGCGGCGCCCATGGTGTATTCGAAAGGGATGGCCAGGGGCGAACCCGGCTCCACCGTTACCTTTTCGGCAATGGGCTTGCTGCTCACGCCCTTATCCACCACCGAAGTAACCGTTACGGGTATGGAGCCGGTGTTGGTAAGGGTATAGGTCAGCGTAACGACCTCGCCCTGGGAGGCTTGGGTCTTGCTGGCGGAAAAGCTGGCCGTAAGGGAGGCGCTTGCCTGCTTTTGCACGGTTACGCTGGCCGCGCCGGATTTGGCCTCGCCATTTTCCGTCCAGGATACGTCGAAGGTAAGGGCTTGGCCCAGGGCCGCTTCGCTCAGGCCCACCGCAACGGAGAAGGGCCGCGAGGAACCCGGTTCGATGGCCGCGCCCTGGGTGTTGAACTCGATGCCCGAATAGGCGCTGCTGATGCGCAGGTTCTCCATGGCGAAGGCGCCGTCGTTGTGCACGTTGATGGTTAACGTGACCTCGCCGGCCGCGGCCAGTGCGGAGGGGCTGGCCTGTGCATCCAGCTTGGCGGCCAGGGCCGGCTGCGCCAGGCCCAGGCAAAGGAGCAAGGCCAAAAGGCCCGCTATGCGCGATTTGGAACGTTTGCTCATGCGTGACTTCCTTTTTTGCAAAATACCAGCGGATCGGATTTCGGCTCAGACATCCCTGCGGATTCTGCCCTCGCCTTGCGGCGCGGGCCGGCAGCGGCCGTCGCTGCGCTCGATCACGGCTTTACAAAAGGCCTCGGCCTTTTCCACCTCCACCAGGGCCAGGATGCGCACATCCGCCCCGAACTGGATATCCTCCACCTGCGCGGCCTCCCGCACGAAGCTCTCGAGGGCCCCGTAGCGGCCATAATCGATGGCCAAGCCATAGCGCAGGGCGGGCAGCACGTCCACCAGCCCGGCTGCGGCTGACGCCTCGGACGCGGCCCGGGAATAGGCCCGCACCAGGCCCCCCGCGCCCAGCAATATGCCGCCGAAATAGCGGGTGGCTACGGCCAGCGTATCCGTAAGGCCCCGGTTCCTGAGCGCCTCCATCATGGGCAGGCCGGCTGTGCCGCCCGGCTCGCCATCATCGCTGTAGCGGGCGCAATCCGCCCGCTCGCCTATACGGTAGGCAAAGCAATTGTGCGTGGCGTCCCAATGCTTTTTGCGGATATCCGCCAAGATGGCCAGGGCGTCCGCCTCACGCCCAACGGGAAAGCAGCGGCCTATGAAGCGGGATCTCTGGATGATGATCTCCACCTCGGCCGGGGCTTTGACCGTGCGGTAAGCAGCCATGCTCATCCCCTCAGGATGCGCACGAAGCCCTTCTTGCCCTTTTTGAGAATGGCCCCGGCTTCGAGCTTTTCGGCCGGGAGGGCGGCATATACATCCGCCACCTTTTCGTCATCGAGCAGCACAGCGCCGCTTTCGATCAGGCGGCGCGCGTCGGACTTGCTCTTGGCGAGGTTGCCCAGCACCAACAGGTCGGTTACGCGCAGGCCGGTGGATTCGATATCGGCGGCAGAAAGCGCCACCGTGGGCATATGCGAAAGGTCGCCGCCGCCGCCGAAGAGCGCCTCGGCGGCTTGCTGGGCCTTTAGGGCTTCCTCTGTACCGTGCACCTGCTCCGTGAGCGTAAACGCCAGCGTGCGCTTGGCCGCGTTGAGGGCCGCGCCGCCCTCGGCGCACAGGGCGCGGATCTCCGCCATGGGCAGGAAGGTGAGCAGGCCCAGGCACTTTTCCACATCCGCGTCGTCGACATTGCGCCAGTATTGGTAAAAGTCGTATACGCTGCACTTGTTGGGATCAAGCCAGAGCGCGCCCTTTTCGGTTTTGCCCATCTTCTTGCCTTCGCTGGTGGTTAAAAGGGCGGTTGTGAGGGCAAAGGCGGGCTTTTGCTCTTTGCGGCGGATCAGATCCGCGCCGCCCAGAATGTTGCTCCATTGGTCGTCCCCGCCCATTTGGAGCACGCAGCCATATTTCTGGTTGAGCACGAGGAAATCATAGCTCTGCATGAGCATATAGCCCAGCTCGAAGAAGGTGAGCCCCCGCTCCATGCGCTGCTTGTAGCATTCGGCCGTAAGCATGCGGTTCACGGAGAACAGCACGCCGATATCCCGCATGAAATCCAAAAAGTTAAGGGAGCGCAGCCACTCGGCGTTGTTCACCACAATGGCCTTGCCCTCGGAAAAATCCAGCAGGCGGCCCATCTGCGCTTGGAATCGGGCGGCGTTGCGGTCGATCTCTTCGTTGGTCATCATACGGCGCATATCGCTCTTGCCCGAAGGATCGCCAACCATGGTGGTGCCGCCCCCCAGCAGAACGATGGGCCTGTGACCGGCCCGCTGCATGTGGGCCATGGCCATCAGCTGCACGTAATGGCCGATGTGCAGGCTATCCGCCGTGGGATCATAACCTATATAGAAGGTGACCTTTTCGCGGCCCAAGAGCTCCTTAAGTTCCTCCGGGTGGGAGCATTGCTTGAGGAAGCCGCGCTCGGTCAGGGTATCGTATACGTTTTGCATGGCAGCGTTCTCCTTTGGACATACTTGTACAAGCTACCCTATAACAATAGCATATTTCCAGCCTTTGTGCAATCCAAGCGGCCCGGCTTTTCCTACATACTTCGCCAGCTTCCCGGCCTCCCTTGCGACGCTTTTTGCGCCGCCGCCGCCTTACCATGGAGGGTAGACGACCTTGGAGGGGGGTGGGCGCGTGCAGTTGCCGATGCTGCGGTCGCTCTGGCGGGGGGCTGTCGAAAAGGCCGCTCTTCTTCGCGGGGATCCGATGGCCCTTGGCGGCTTCTTCTGCGGCCTTTTGCTGGCCCTTGCGGGGGATGGGCGGCTTTCGCCCTTTTGCGCCTCGACTGGGGCCGGGCTCTGGCTGGCAGGCTATGCCCCCTGGCCCGCCCTGCTGGGCGGCATGGCCGGGAGCCTCTTTTCCGGCCAATATGGAGCCTTGGCCGTGGCCGCCGCCTATGTGCTTTTAAGCGTGCTCTGGCTGCTGTGGCGGGCGGGCGCGGAGCGGGCGGACAAGCTGCTGCTCCTGGCCTGCGCCCACCTCGTGATGCTGCCCTTCTTCTATTTTAATACGCTGGAGGATTGCATGGCCGGCCTTTCACAGGCCGCCCTTTCCCTGCTGTGCGCGCCGCTTTTGCAGCGCGCGGCCGAGGCGCTTTTGCGCCTTGGCCGCCGCCGTGCCCTTACGGATGAAGCCTTTGCGAGTTTATGCGCCATGCTGGCCATGATGGCCATGGGCGGCATGGCCGCGGGCTATGGAGAGCTGCGCCTGGGCTATGCCATAGCCGCCTTGGGCTCCCTTTGCGCGGCCGGGGCCGCCGGCATGGCCGGGGTGGCGGCAGCCGCCCTCCTGGGCGCGGGCGCGCTGTTGGGGGGCGCTTCCCTGCCCTTTGTGGGCTGTTTGGTGCTTTGCTGCCTCTGCGCCGCGCTGCTTAACCGCCATGCCTGGGCCATGCTGGCCGCCTTTGTGGCCGCCGCCGCCCTTTGCTCCTTTTATATCCCGGGCGGGGGATATATGCTGCTTTACGCGGCTTTGGGGGCCGGGGGCTATCTGCTTTTGCCCAGACCCATCCCCCGCCTCCTCTGCCGCGGCGGATGGGGCGGCCGCAAGCAGGCGGGCGCGGAGCGCCGCCTGGCCCAGCTTCGCCGCCAGGTAGAGGATACCGCACAGGTGATGGCGCGGGTTTCGGAAGTGTTGGAGGTGAGTGGCCAGAGCGAAGCCGAACGCTTTGCCGGGCGGCAGATACGGGGCATCGGCGATGCGCTATCGGCGGCCACCCTACCCGCCGAGGGCAAGCCCGCCCGCAACTTTACCCTGGCGCTGGGCGCCGCGGCCTGCCCCAAGGAGGGCAGCCCCGAGACCGGGGACAGCATGGCGCTGCGCCAGTTTCCCGGGCAGCATTTGCTATTGCTATCGGACGGAATGGGCAGCGGGGCCATAGCGCACAGGGAAAGCGCGGCCGCGGTGGCCCTGCTGGGGGATCTTTTGCGCATCGGCGTGGATGAGGGGGCGGCCCTCGAGTGCGTGAACAGGCTGTTGATGCTCAAGAACCAGGAGGAGATGTACGCCACGCTGGACATGCTGCTGTTTGATCCATCTACGGCCAAGGCCCGCTTCTTCAAGCAGGGCGCGCCCCCCAGCTATGTGCTGCGGGGAGGCCGGGTGCATACCATCCACGCGGAGACCCTGCCTGTGGGCATCCTCACCGAAGCGGCGCCCGCGACCCCCAAAGAGGCCGCGCTCCTTCGGGGCGACGCCGTGGTGATGATGACGGACGGGCTTTTCGACAGCCTGGGGCAGGAGCTTTTCGCAGCCATCATCGAGCGGGTAGGCGGAGCCAACACAGCCCAGAGCGCCGCCGAAAGCCTGCTGGCCTATGCGGGTGAGCGGGGCCGATGGGATGATATGAGCGTGATTGTAGCCCGGGTGAGCTGAATTTTTGCACGCATGCGAAAATGGCGCAGGGATTTCACAAGTTTCTGGTTTTTTCTTCACCGCAAGGATGATATACTTAGGGCGATATAAGGGTAAGGAGGTATGCTTGCGTGCGGCATGCATGTGTTTTCGGCGCGTCCTGCTCCAGAGTGGATAAGGTATATTTAGAAGCCGCTTTCGAGGCGGGGGCGCTGCTGGCCGGGGCCGGCGTGGGCATGGTGTTTGGCGGCGGGGATACGGGCCTGATGGGCGCTGCCGCGCGGGGCGTGAAAAGCAAAGGCGGCGAGGTGGTAGGCGTGATCCCGGAAAAGCTCAACCAGCCCGGCATCGCCTACCCGGATTGCGACGCGCTTATCGTAACGCCGGATATGCACGCCCGCAAAGCCAAAATGGAGGCCCTGAGCTTCGCCTTCCTGGCCCTGCCCGGCGGCTTTGGCACGCTGGAAGAGCTGCTCGAGGTCATCACCCTCAACCAGCTCGGCTATCTTAGCGCGCCCGTGGCCATCCTCAACACCCATGGCTACTACGACGACCTGCTCGCCCAGCTCGAAACCTGCATTATGCAGGATTTTACCGACCCGGCCTGCCGAACCATTTACCACGCGGCGGATACGCCCCAAGACGCGGTCGCCTGGCTGCTCGCGGCCGGCCCCGCGGATCTTCCCAATAAGATAAAGGATGCCATCGAAGATGATAAGCGAATACGAGCCAAGCAAACGGCAAACTAACATCATGGTCTGCGTGACCAACCAAAAAAGCTGCGACCGGCTGATCGCCAGGGGCGTGGAGCGGGGCGGCGATGAAGAAGCGCAGCTGCACGTGGTGCATTGCGTGCACACCAGCCGCAATTTCATGGGCTCCCCCTTTGAGGGGGACGCCATCGAATACCTCTTCACGGCAGCCCAGCTGGCCGGGGCGGAGCTTATGCTGTTGCGCGCGCCGGATGTGGAGAACGCGCTGGTGGATTACGCGCAAAAGCACGCGATCAGCGTCATGATCCTAGGCGCAAGCGGCCCCGCGGCAGACCCGGATAACATCATCATCCGCCTGCAGCGCAGGCTGCCGGAAGTAGAATTCGACATAGTCGGGTGATAAATCGATAAATTATAAATTTACAGGCGGTTTTGTTAAAAA
>CAZAZI010000039.1:0-9304 GCA_964489575.1 uncultured Oscillospiraceae bacterium
AAAAGATCAGGAAAAACAAGGCTTACGTAAAGTGGATTTTGAAGTGACAGAGCCGTATGCTGCGGATGTGAGTGAGGGGAAGAACGAACCTATATACAATGCTCATAGCTACCATACAAAAGTGCCACATAAAGCAATTTTGAGATATTTATTGCATTATACTATGCCAGGAGATTCAATTTATGATGGATTCTCAGGATCAGGTATGACTGGCATAGCAGCAACGAAATGTGGAGATCAAAAAGAAATTCAATCAATGGGACTTCTTGTATCTAACGAGAATAAAGTTATAAAAGGAAGTCAACTTGTAGGATTTTTTGGAGCAAGGAATGCGATTTTAAGCGATTTGTCCCCTGCTGCAACTCACCTTGGTTATAATAACAACAACTCGCTGGATTTAGCAAGTTTTAAAAAGACGGCAAAGAAACTTATCGAACAAGCAAGAAGTGAGTTTTCTTGGATGTTCTCAACAACTGATCCAGAAACAAGAAAAATCGTTGAGGTTGAGTACTTTGTTTGGAGCGAAATATCTACTTGTGAAAATTGTGGCTCTGACTTAAATTTCTCTCAAATTGCATTTGAAAAGGATTTAAAAAAATTAAAAACTGAAATACATTGCCCCAACTGTTCTACTCTAATAAATAAAAGAACTTTAAAGCCTCAGTACGACTCTGTTTATGATAAAATAATCAATAAAGTTGTTCAAGTACCAAAAAGAGAGTTGATTTTAATTTGTTTTAAAAGAAATAAAAAGAAAATTTACAAAAGGCCAGATCAAGATGATTTGAAAAAAATCGATTCAATCAATTCATTGGAGAATCCTCAAATTCCTACAATTGAAATACCAGATATGCAGATGATGCGTGTAGGAAGAATGAAGGCTTCAAGAATTTCTTTCACTCATCAATTTTATTTTGAGAGAATGAAACACATTCTTTCATTCCTATGGACTAATTCTGCCAATATTCCTAATAAGAAAGAGAAAGAGTTAGTTCGCTATTGGTTAGATAGTCATTTTGTCAATCTATCTCTAAGAAATAGATACAGACCAAATGTATCATTTCCATACAATCCAATGACTGGAGTGTTCTACATACCGATGATGTCTGCAGAGGCTAACCCATTTGTTGCTTATGAAAACAAGCTTAGTCGAATAATTAAAGCATTTATTGAATCTAAAGATTTTGGGAACGATGTAGTGACTTCTACTAACAGTGCTACTTTTACTACTATTCGAGATAACTCTATTGATTATATTTTCACCGACCCTCCTTTTGGTGAAAATATATACTACTCCGACTTGAACTTTTTTATTGAAGTTTGGCAAAAGGTGTTTACAAATACAAAGAAAGAAGCAATTGTAGATCGAGTAAGAAATAAAGGTGAATTTGATTATAATAGGTTAATGAACGAGTGTTTCAAAGAATACAACAGAATACTGAAACCAGGGAAGTGGATGACCGTAGTTTTTTCAAATACAAAGGCATCGATTTGGAATGGAATTCAATTATCTTTATCAAACTCAGGTTTTATTATTGCGAACGTATCAGCGTTAGATAAACAACAAGGTACTTTTCAGGCAGTAAACACTACAACTGCTGTACAGCAAGACTTAGTCATTTCCTGCTACAAACCATCTTCTGAATTCGACCAAAAATTTAATCAGCTAAAACACTCGGATGTCGGCGTTTGGGAATTTGTTGCTGATCATTTAGAACATTTACCAATCCATTTGGTTTCCGGTAACTCCACAACCGCCATCATCGAGCGCAGCCCTAAAATCTTGTTCGACCGTCTGATTGCCTTTTATGTGCAACGAGGTTTGCCCGTACCCATAGATGCCGGGAAATTTCAACAGGGATTGCGGGAGCGGTTTCTCGAGCGGGATGGCATGTTCTTTACCAACGAGCAGGTGGAAGAGTACGACCGTAAAAAAGCGGCAGTACCCAATTTTGTGCAACTCAGCATTTTTGTGGCAAACGAGCAGGACGCCATCTACTGGTTGCGCCATATTTTGGAGGAAGCACCTAAAACGGAGCAAGACCTACACCCATTATGGATGAAGGAAGTGGCAGGAAACATGCGCAAAGGCGATACATTGCCTGAAATGCGCACCATACTGGAAGAAAACTTCCTGAAAAACGACAAGGGTCAATGGTACCTGCCTGACCCGGAAAATGAAGCCGACTTGGAGAAACTCAGAACCAAACGACTGCTCAAGCAGTTTGAAACTTACAAAACCGAGGCTTACAAACCCAAAGGCAGAATAAAGGAAGCCCGGGTAGAAGCCTTGCGTGCGGGTTTCAAAGAATGTTATCAGAAGAAAGATTTCAAAACAATCGTTCATATAGGTGACCGCATCCCCAACAACCTTTTGATGGAAGATGAGATGCTGTTGCAGTTTTATGATATAGCCGCATCAAGAATTTGATGCTCTTTTTCTTAATAATAGGTAAATTGTTCACGTATTTCTCTTGTTCACGTTACGTGAACATTGTATATTTGTGAACAAAAAGATGAAATATGGAAAAAGAGATCATACATATCGCTTTAGAAAGACTGCGTAAAATAACTGGTCTTGAAGCCAATTGGATTGAGAATGGTCCATTGGACGGGATGCTGGACATTAAGGTTAATGGGCAGCAATACACCTATGATGTTGAGGTGAAAGGTGAATTGAGAAACCATCAATTGCAGAATATTGAAGAGCAATTCAACCGAAACATAGATTTTATGCTGTTTGCCCGGCACATTTTCCCAAAAATCAAAGAAGAGCTCAGGAAAATGGAAATTCCCTATCTGGAAGCCAATGGTAATATTTACCTGAAAAAGGAAAATATTTTCCTCTTTATAGACACACAGAAACCGGTGCAGTTTGAGAAAAATAAAGGAAACCGGGCATTTACCAAAACAGGTCTGAAAGTATTGTTTTATCTACTGCAAAACAAGGAAGCCATCAACCTAACTCAAAGAGAATTGGCTGAAAATACTAATGTAGGATTGGGAACCATTCCACTGGTGATTGAAGGCCTGAAAGAAACAGGCTACCTCATTCCACTTAACAACAAAACTCATATGTGGGAAAACAGAAAGGGTCTACTGGAGAGGTGGATAACTGCATACGCCACAGAGTTACGTCCTAAGTTAGTAAAAGAAAGATATGCACTAAAAGGAGATTGGCGGGAAATAAAATTAGATCCACAAAAAACAGTGTGGGGTGGAGAACCGGCAGCCGATCTATTAACAAATTATCTAAGACCGGAAAAGTTTATACTTTACACAAAGGAAACCCGCATGGATTTAATCAAAAAGTATAAACTCATGCCAGATAAGAACGGTGAAATTGAGGTGCTGGATATGTTTTGGGGACAGCTGGATGAAAAAACCGCACCGCCACTACTTGTATATGCCGATTTGAAGTTGGAAGGCGGCAAACGGAATAATGAAACAGCGGAAAAAATCTATCATGAGTACATCGAACCAAACCTATAAAGAATTATCCATTCCTTACTTCAAGGAGACGTTCGATTGTATTGATGAGGTAATGCAGGAGTTCCAGGTTCCATATTACCTGATAGGTGTAAGTGCTATTGCCTTGGAATTGCTGAAGGAAGGCATAAAGCCAAGCAGAGGTACAAAGGATATTGATTTTGCAGTAATGATTTCCAGCATGAAGGATTATGAAAACATCAGTACTGCATTACAAGCAAAAGGATTCCACAAAGTTAGTGCACCCTGGACATTTTATTCTGAAAAGTTTAAAGTTGCCATTGATTTACTACCCTTTGGCGAGGTAGAAGAGAACTACACCATTAACTTCGACGATCGGTACACCGATTTACATGTATTAGGCTTTCGAGAAGTAATGGAGGAAGCAGTGCAAGTGGAAATTGAAGAAAAAATTGCCAACATACCGCCACTACCAGGTATGGTGATATTGAAACTAATAGCGTGGAGTGACCGACCAGAAGAAAGAGGTGATGACCTCACGGACATACTCAGAATCATTCAGCACTACTATGATTTGAAATGGGATGAGATTGTAGAACAGCATTATGACACACTGGATAAAGAACCATTTGATCAGTTGCTGATTG
The DNA here is from genome assembly GCA_964489575.1 of uncultured Oscillospiraceae bacterium. Taxonomy (GTDB): domain Bacteria; phylum Bacillota; class Clostridia; order Christensenellales; family CAG-138; genus Pelethousia. Next base: position 4,098 of record CAZAZI010000039.1, read on the forward strand.
CAGCAGAAGTATTGGGCAGAAATTCCGGATTGTATCTGCAAAAATCGGAAGCCATTTCCAAAAGGATACTAAAGGTATTGGAAAACAATCTTGTAGATGTATCCCAATCGGCTATTGCAAGAGAATGGGCAAGGAAATTGGATAAAGATATTGAGTATGCATTTGCTTTACTCAATGCATTTCAGAGAGGAATAACAGATGAGATATAAGGGCAAGGCATGTGAAATAGTAGGAGAAAAAGAGGTGTTCGGTCAACGCATTGCCTGGATACGCCTGATGGTAGACAGCAGCTTCCATGAAGTTCCCTATGATGAGTTGGAAGAATCAACTACCGATTTCTCAATGCCTTACTTACGCTTTGTATCAATTGCTGCAAAAATTAAAGACGAAGTTGCTCGAAAGAACATTTTGGCTCCTTACGAAAGTAGCTTGATTCCCTTGCCGCATCAGATACTGGTATTGGAAAAGGTGATGCAATCAAGCCAAAATCGCTTTATGCTGGCCGATGAAGTGGGAATGGGTAAAACCATTGAGACCGGCTTGATTCTCAAAGAGCTGAAAATCAGGGGTGATATTAAACGCATCCTGTGTATCGTTCCAAAGTCAGCCATGCTGCAGTGGCAGAGTGAATTGAAAGAACACTTCAATGAGGTATTTCATCTCTACGATTCAGAAATGATCACTTCGATGGCCCGCACCTTTGCCAATATCAACGCAGACGAGGAATATAATTTCTGGACACAACACAACCAGATTATTGTATCAACCGATGCATTGAAGCCCTTAGAAAAACGACAAAGCTGGAGCAAAGAGCGGGTGGAAGAATACAACAAGTACCGCATAAAGGCAGTACTGGAGGCTGATTTTGATTTAGTCATTATGGATGAAGCCCATAAAATGGGAGGCGCAACATCCACTGTTTCCCGCTACATTCTGGCTCAGGAACTGTGCAATTCCGTGCCGAATGTACTGTTGCTCACAGCTACTCCTCACCGAGGCAAATCAGACCATTTCAGAAGAATTCTGCAGTTGCTGGATCCGGATGCGTTTGCCGGAGAAGGCCTGCCCGATATTGTAGAACTGGAACCCTATGTGATCCGGACCGAGAAGCGTTTTGCCGTGGATTATGAAGGCAATAAACTATTCAACGAAAGGCAGACGAGTCGCTTTGATGTTATATTAGATATCAACAAGCATCAAAAGCAAATGGCATTGTATGATGCCGTTACGGATTATGTAAGGAGAGGCTTCAACACTGCAAGGAAAACAAGCAATCCAACAAAAGGATTGATCATGATCTTGTTTCAGCGATTGGTGAGCAGTTCCACAGCGGCAATACTTTCAGCCATGGAAGGAAGATTGGAACGATTGCGAATGGGAGAAGAAACGACCATGGACGATTTTATTCAGGAAGTGGAGTATGATTTTAATGAAAATGGAGAGGATATTGATTACGAAGGTATTCATCAAAGTGATTTATCCAGCTTAACAAATGAAGTAGGACTGTTGGTGCACCTGATTGAGCAGGCAAAAGAGTGTCTTGCAATAGAAACAGATGCCAAAGCAGAAGCACTTTTAAAAAAAATTATAGAATTAAAGCAGGTTCAGACAAATCAGGATTTGAAAATCCTGGTATTCACAGAATTCAGGACCACACAGAGAATGTTGGTTGATTACTTCAAAACCAAAGGTTATTTTGTCACATTTATTCATGGTGGACAGGATTTGGATGAGCGTAAAAGAGCTTTGACACATTTTAAAAACGAAGCACAAATCCTGATTGCAACGGATGCTGCCGGGGAGTCGTTGAACATGCAGTTTTGCCATATAGTATTCAATTATGACCTGCCATGGAATCCGATGATGATTGAACAACGCATAGGTCGTGTGGACAGGATAGGTCAAAAATATCCGGTACAAGCCTACAATATGCTCACGAATAACAGCGTTGACTTGCGCGTATATGAAGTGATAGAAGAAAAACTCAACTACATCATTGAGCAATTGGGTATTGACAAAACCTCAGATGTACTGGATTCAGCCATTGATATGAAGAAGGTGAATAAGTTGTATCTGCAAAGTCTGTTAGACCCGGAAAGGTTTGAATTTGCGGGTGAACGCTGGTTGATAGAAATAAAGGGAAAACTACGAGAATACAAGAGCACGGAAGGGATCTTGCCACAAGTATCAGAATCTGAAATTGAACACAAAAAAGCTGCGGAGGTAAAACACAGCCCCCTCCCATTTTGGCTGGAAAGCTTGGTTCAGCAATACATCATTGTCAATAAAGGATCAATGACAAAAAATCTATTGGGCTATTCCGAAATAAAAATACAGGGAGAAAGCAGAAAGATTACTTTTGATGCCGAAGTTTCATTGAGCAATCCAAACGTTGAACATATCACACTGCAACACGACTGGATTCGAAAACTGTTAAATGATCTGTGTGAATTTGACCACACAGATGGTATTCCTACAATTACGTCAGATACGGGGGAAGAAACGCCTGGTTATTGGAGCTTGTGGCAGATAAGTGCCCGCAATGCCCTGGAAAGCAAGAATCATTATCAATGTTTTTTTATCACTGATGATGGTAAACAGTATAGCGCCTACGCCAATGATATCTGGAGTCGTTTGATGCATGAATCCGGAAAATTCAGGATGAATGGATCGAAGAAAATGAATGATTCAGAGTCTGTTCAGAAAGAACTGGATCAAGCGTTGTTTCTTTCCTTTCAGAATCTTGAAGCAGAATTAATTGCACGAATAAAAGGCAAAAAAGAAAATAGGATGAACTCGTACAGTTTTCAGAGATCAAGGATTGAAAAAATTGGCATTGAGAATATCCGTAATGCAAAATTGCAAAGACTTGAAAAAGAGCATATAGCCTGGCTAAAGGAATTTGAATCAGGCAATAAGATCATTCCCGGCATCAAACCACTCCTAATGATTCGCATCGATGGTTAATAGACTCATTCAACATATCGCAGAAAGCCTGAAGAGTTATTCGAAAAAAGTCATCCTGGTAGAGAATAATGATCGTTTTTTATATCGGAGCGATGTTCAAGATGCTTTTGGATTACTCGGGATTGAAATCACAAATGGCACCAACACAGAGCAACGAATCAGGTTTGAGATGAAGGAGCCAGATGGGTTACTCGTTTTACTTAGCCAGGATAATAGTAACTATCTTGAAGATATTAGAAAGAGAGCCATAGCCATTGAATTCAGTCTCGCCAATTATTTACCCTCATATCACATCCCATCAATTCTTGAATTGGATTTATTTACTCTGGACAAACTATTCAGGAAACAACCTTTGGTTGGACTGAACAGAAGAGAAACCCAGGATTTTATTGTGAAAATAATTGATGAATTGACACCAGTAGATGCCAAATTTAGTATAGACGAGTTTCTTGAAACATTAAATTCACTGCTAAGAGAAGAGGTTGTTAATTGGTCGGTAGTGAGTCGGTTGATCGCAAAGGGAATTTCAATGAGTATTGGAAAGCCACAATATGAAGCATTGTTAAGCCACATCAACACCATCAATAGTGTATTTCAGGAGACATTACAACAGTCATACCATCAAATCAAAAACTCAAGTGCAGTAAAAAAACCACGCATAGTTTCGAAAATTCTTGATTATCTCAACTTCAATTTTCGGGATGAAAAAATAGCATTGGTAGTTGTAGACGGATTAGCCCTTTGGCAATATGAACTTTTGAGAAATGAGCTGCCGGGCAACAAACATGAAGAGATCATTTATTCCTGGCTACCTTCCATTACCCAGTTATCACGTCAAGCCATATTTCGTGGGGATACACCACATACTGATTACAGACAAGGACCAACGAGCGAAGATAAACTATGGAAATCATATTGGAAAGAAAGAGGGTGTCATGAATTCGAAGTGGTCTATCAACACGAGAAAATTGATTTGTCAAATATTGAATTAGTATCGAAATTGGCCATCGTTTTCAAAGACCTTGACGAGAAAATGCATGGTTCGACAGACTATGTAGATTTGTTGGTGCTTACGAAAAACTGGATTGAACGAAGCAACGTGAATCAAGTAGTTGATAATCTATTATCAAAAGGATTTACCGTATTTCTAACGTCTGATCACGGAAATATTCAGGCAAAAGGTTGGAGAGGACTACAAGGTAGGGAAAAGTTAGGAACCAATATATCAGGCAGCAGAAGTCAAAGACATATTGAATATTCAGAAAAATGGTTAACAGATGAATTCATTGCAAACAATCCGGAATTGAGAAGTTCAATAATAATGGAAAATCAATCCATATATTTTAAAACAGACCTAAGCTTTTCCAATAAAGAATCCTTAGTAAGCCATGGTGGAGCACATCTGCTGGAAGTATTAATCCCGTTTATAGAAATAAAGAATGAATAATAAACCAATAGACATAAATCAGCGAATTCCTTTAGATGTTTTGTATGCAGCATTGGATAGTCACATAAACGGCACTTACAGTGAAGACTATATTTTGCAGCAATTAAGACTTGAATTTAAGGGTGAAAACAGGTTAAAGAAATCGTTAAGGATCGTCAGTAAGATAATATTAAGAAACCCGCTCGCAGAATTCATTGAAGAAAACAGAGACCAAATAAAACAGGCAATAAAAAATAAACACGACAGAAACGTAATCCTAATTGCACTACTGAATAGTACTTTCGGTTTTTCATTTGACACCCTTCAATTTCTAGGGAAATACCTCTCGGTACAGGATTTCGTAAATAGAGAAACAATAAAGAAGTCTCTGGCAAACATTTATGGCGGGAACAGGGCAACTGAAAATGCCTTTGACAGTGTAATTCCAATGTTCATTGATGCCGGATTGATTAAAAGAGTAACATTAGGAGTTTATCAGCAAAACGCAGATTTCAAGATTACAACAGATGTTGGTAAACAGATTTATATTGAATCGTTTAAGACAAACCAAAAGATCGATGATATTCAGGATTATCAATTAAGAGATCCTTACTTTCTATTTATCTAAATATGAAATGAATACCATTATCCCAACCACACCCTATCCAATATTTCAAATGCACAATTCCGTTCTATTGGTTAATGATTGTTCGAGAATGTAGTCGGCAAGGTCGTAGCCGAGGTGGGATTGTTGGGGGGTTGCGAAATGCTCCAGGAAGGTGGAGACGGTGAGGTGGAGGGGGAGCTCGCGGTT
>CAZAZI010000040.1:0-9290 GCA_964489575.1 uncultured Oscillospiraceae bacterium
GCCGATGGAAGCGCCCAGCACATCCGTGATCACGCCGTCGTGGCCCTCGATGCGGATGCGGGCCATGTTGGCATAGTCATAATCCCCGGGCGCTTCGGCCGCATAGCGGAACTCGTACTCTACGCCCGCCGCCTGCGCCAGCAAAATAGAATAGCGCAGGCGTTCGTCATCCGGCTCGAGGCCAAGTACGCCGGCCAGCAGGGCCTTATCCGTGCCATGGCCGCGCCCGGTTTCCGCAAAGGAGCCGTAGAGGGTCAGCTCTACCTTGGCCACATCCTCCCCGGCGATGTGCCAGGCGATGTGCGCCAGGCGCGCGGCGCCGGCCGTGTGCGAGCTGGAAGGGCCGATCATCCTGGGGCCCACGATGTCGAAGGTTTTGAAGGTGTGCATATCGTCCTCCTTAAAAGGTCCAGGGCTGCTGCGCGGTGAGGCGCAGCTCGTTCAAATAGGCGAGGGGGCTTATTGCAGGCAAGGAAAAGCGCAGCTCCACAGCGCAGAGCCTGGGCAGGCATACCTTGCGCGCCCGGTTCCAATCCCGATCCCCGTATTTATCATCCCCGAGAAGGGGGTGGCCCAGGTAGGCGAGATGCGCGCGGATCTGGTGCGTGCGGCCGGTGTATAAATCCACGGCCAGCAGGGATTCGCCGCCTTTGGAAGCCAGCATACGGTATGCCGTTTGGATCTCTTTGGCCCCGGGCCGGGGGCTGCCATACACCGTGACCCGCGCCTTTTGCGCGTCCTTTTGCAGATAGGCCGTGCACAGGGCCTCCTTGGGGTTGGGAACGCCCTTGACTACGCAATGGTAGGTCTTATGCACCTGGCGCTTTTCAAAGGCCGCAAGCAGCTCGGATTGCGCCTGCTCCGTACGGGCGAAAAGCACCAGGCCGGTGGTGTTTACATCCAGCCGGTGCAGGGGATAGGCCGTGCCGTATAGGGCCTTGAGGCGGGCCTCGAGGGTATCGGCGCCGCCATCCGCTTCCGCCGTGGGCAGGCCTGCGGGCTTATCCACGGCCAGTACGTTGGCGTCGGAATAGACCAAGCCAAAGCCTGCGGAAGCGGCCGCCATGGCGGCCTGGAAGCCCGGGGTATCCCATACGCCGCCCTGCGGCAGGGCGGTAAAGGCCATGGGCCTATGCAAGGTGGGGTGCTCAATGGTGAGGGAATAGGCCCAAAGCGCCAGCTGCTGCCCCGGCTTAGCAGCGGGGTTGTAGCGCTGGTCGCCCCAGAGCGGCAGGCCGTGCCCAGCCATCTGCACGCGGATCTGATGATGCCGCCCTGTTTGCAGGGCGACATCCGCCAAGGTCAGGCCCTCCGTATAAGCGAGGGGCGCATAGGAGAGCCGGGCCGCTTTGGCCTCGGCCGCGCCTTCTTCGCAAAGGCTGGCCATGCCGTTCGCCTCCTTGCGGATATAATCCGCAAAGCCACCGCCGTTCCCCCGGCCGCAAAGCACGGCCAGGTAACGCTTTTTCGCGCCGTGGCCGGCAAATTGGGCGCAAAGGCGGGCCGCGGCCTTAGAGGTTCGGGCAAAGGCCATCACGCCGCCCGCGGGCCGATCGAGCCTGTGCACCAGGCCCAGGTAGACCTCGCCGGGCTTGTTGTATTTCTCTTTGATATACGCCTTGAGTAGCGTGAGCATATCCGCGTCGCCGGAAGGATCGCCCTGGCTAGGGATGTTTATAGGTTTCACCGCTACCAGCAGGTGGTTGTCTTCATACAGAATTTGTATATCCATAGCCGTGCGTTACCGTTCCCAGCGGCCTGAAGCGCCGCAGGGCAGCACCATGGTGCCCCTGGAAATGGGCAGGCCCACCTCGTCCGCCTCGATACAGCCGCCCCTGGAGCCCAGAGCCGCCTGCAAAACATTGGCCAGCACCGTGGGCGCAAGGCCCGTAGTATAGGAATTGATGAGGAAGAAGCCGGCGCTATCCGAGAGCAGCTTTATGCATTCCGCCGCCAGCGGGTAGAGCCCTTCCTCGATCTTCCACATTTCACCCGCGGGGCCACGGCCATAGCTGGGCGGGTCCATGAGGATACCCTCGTATTGCCGCCCCCGGCGCTGCTCGCGCTGCACGAATTTCATCACGTCATCTACAATGAAGCGCACGGGCCTATCCCCAAGGCCGCTGGCGGCCAGGTTATCCTTGGCCCAGGCCACCATGCCCTTGGCCGCGTCCACATGCACCACCTCGGCGCCCGCCGCGGCAAGGGCAACGGTTGCCCCCCCCGTATAGGCGAACAGGTTTAGCGCGCGAAAAGGTTTAGATTTCGAGCGGGAGACGATCTTGCGCATCCAGTCCCAATTTACGGCCTGCTCCGGGAAAAGCCCCGTGTGCTTAAAGCCTGTGGGCCGTACGATGAAGCGGAGGTCTTTATACGAAACCGCCCAGCTCTCGGGCAGGGCGCGGCCATATTCCCAATGGCCGCCGCCGGTTGCGGAGCGGATATAGCGCGCGTCTACGGCAGCCGGCTCGGCCATGGGCCAAATGGCCTGGGGATCGGGCCTAAGCAGGCGCACATCCCCCCAGCGCTCATATTTATTGCCGTTGCCGGCATCCAGGATTTCATAATCCTGCCAAGCTTCCGCCAGGTACATAGGTGGAATCCTCCAAAGATAAAGATAGCATCAAGCCCCCGGTATCAGGGCCAACAGGAAGTTGGAGCGGTAGAAGAAGGCGGCGAAGAGCGAATCCGCCACCATGGCGTGGATCTGCTCGAACTGGCCCAGTACCGTGAGGCCGATGGGCAGCAGCATGAAGAAAAGGAACAGCGCGAACATGCCCCTTAGCACGCCCAGCCCCAGACCCAGAAGGCTATCGCCGCTGCGAAGGACGGGGAACGTCCAGGCATAATCCATGCCGTTGATCACAAAGGCCAGGATGGCCCGCACGATGGCGAACACCAGCAGGAACATCAAAATATTGATGAATACACAAACGATGGTTTGGTTGAAATAATCGCCCAAGGTCACGATGCCCTGCTCGGCGAAGGCTTCTTTGGCAATGTTCTCCGCGATCTCCTTGCCCATGGGGTACGGTAGATTGCCGGAGGAGAGGATATCCGAAAGCTGTACGGAGCTTAAGGAGGAGATATTCGCGCGCACATATTCGGCGTTTTCGATATATTCGCTGCCCTCCGTATAATAGAGCATCATGTTATAGAGGGATTCGCTGCCCTTAATACCGCCCGCGGCCAGCGGCATGAAGAGGAATCCCAGCAGGGCCGAGAGCAGGTACGCGCCCAAATTGAGCAGGGTGGTCAAAAACCCCCGGTAATAGCCTGCCAGGGCGAAAAGCGCCAGCACGGCCAGCACGGCCAGGTCGATGATGTTCATAAGGCGCTCCTTTCTATTTGATGGGGGCCACGTAAAGGCCGTTGCCGCTGCGAAGCAGCATGTGGCTTTCGGAGAGCTTTCCTACGGAATCTGTGGCGCGGGGCAGCGCCGAGGTGGAGAGTAGCTTGCCCGCGCTGCTGTAGGCGCGCATTTCATCCTTGGTGCAGGCGTAAAGCTTGCCGCCGGCCAGGAAGGCCGCCGTGGAGCCTGCGGGCAGCTGCACATCGCTCACGGCCGCGCTGGCCACGCCGCCCTCGGGCAGGGTATAGAGCTTCACCGTGCCTTCGTTGCCGGTATCCCCCCGCTTTCGAAGGAGCGCCACCGGGCTGCCCCCGGCAGTGGAAACATCGCAGAGCTCCCAGCCGTAGATCAGCAGGCGATAGGCTTCGGTAATGCCCGTGCGGTTGAAGCGGATCAGGCTGGTGGTGCAGCTAAGGAAGATGCTGTTATCCGTGAAGATCACGCCATCCACCAATTGATCCTGCACGCTCATCACGCCGGTGGTATGGTTGGTGGAAAGGTTGTAGGTGGTGAGGGTGGATACGGGCAGCGAACCGGCAACGGAGAGCTCCAGCGTCCACATGGTTTCGTCGCCGGTTTGCGCAAAGCCGAAATCCAGCAGCGCGCCCGGCTCGAAATCCATCTGGTCCGTTTGCGCGCCGGCCTTATCGTAGATCAGCAGGGAAGTAGCCCCGTTTGCATCCTCTCGCAAAACGGCCACGTGATCCGTGCCGCAGGCCACGTCCTGCACGGAACCGCTGATGGTCAGCGGCTCGCCGCCGCCGATAATCTGCACGGCGGAGGCATGATAGAGAACCGAGAGGGTAGAGGAGGCGGCCAGCCGGATATCCCCGGTGCTCACCTGGTAGGAGGCGTTCTTTTTAGTATCGGCCAGATCCTCGTAATATAGACGATCCCCGTACATATAGAGGAAGCCCTTGCCGGTGAACGTATAGTTCGTATCCGCCGTGAAGGGCAGCTGCTTGGCGTCCGTGCGCTGCCCGCCCGCTTGCACCAGCCGGATCACGCCGTAAACCGCCCCGCAAAGGAGCAGCACCGCGCCAAAGAGCAGGCCGATGCGGAGGAGGGCAGCGCCTTTGCGGCGCACGACAAAGCGGCGTTTACGCATAGTTCCTCACAGCGCGCGGGCGGCCGGCCGGGCACGCCCGCAGGGTCGATACAGGGTTGCGCATCAGGGGCGCACCAGCATGGGGATGGCCCCCGGCAGCAGGCGGAAGGTGACGGGCGTGCTTTCGCACACCTCGCCATCCAGCTCCAACGGCTGGCCTGGCGGCGCTTCCACGGTGATCTCCTCCGCCCGAAAATACAGCACCTCGGGCAGGTTTAGATGCGCGCCCTTCACGACGTGGGCCAGCACGGGGATATAACGGCGCTTGGGCATGCCCTTGACCACGCAGATATCAAATTTACCATCGAAAAGGTCTGCCTTGGGGGTGGGCATCATGCCGCCGCCGAAATATTGGCCGTTGCCGACCACCAGCACGATGCCGTCCATTTCCTGCACGCTTTCCCCCGTGCGCATGCGCAGGCGGAACACCCGCAGGTTGAAAATCGCCTGGATTACGCCTAGCAGATAGGGCAGCATGCCGTTGAACCGCTTTTTGAATTTATCCGTGCGGATCAGCACATCCACATCAAAGCCAAGGCCCGCTACATTAAGAAAAAAGCGCTCGTTGGCCAGGCCCGCATCCATGGGCCGGATGTTGCCCGCCAGCGCCACATTTAGCGCCTCTTCGGGCTGGGTGGGCAGGCCCAGCGTGCGGCCAAGGTCGTTGCCTGTGCCAAAGGGCAGGATGCCCATCACCGCCTCGCTGCCCCATAGGGCGGAGGCCACTTCATTCACCGTGCCGTCGCCGCCCACGGCCACAATGCGCCTTTCCCCGGCTGCCAAAGCGGCTTTTGTCAGATCTACGGCATGGCCGGGATGCTCCGAAACGGCAAAGCCAAACTCTTCGCCGCGCTGCTCCAGCAGCGCCTGAACCTGGCCGAAGAATTTTGCGCTGCGGCCCGCTCCCGCAATGGGGTTTACAATAAAGTACAGTCTTTCCATCCTATATCCTTAGTGTATAATAAATTACATTGATAATCATAATCCAAAACCACCGAATTGTACAGCGCGCAACAAGTAAAAATGCTGTGACCTTTTGCATTGGCGGCGTATGTGGGGTATAATTTGATGGAATATCCAACAAAACACGGCCAAGGGAGGCGCGGATAGAATGGATTTTTGCAAAATGCACGGCTTGGGCAATGACTTCATCCTTACGGAAGATTTGGATAGGGCCTTCCCGCAAGAACAAGGGCCCGCGCTTGCGCAAAAGCTCTGCCACCGCCGCACGGGCATTGGCGCGGATGGGCTGATGTTCATCCAGCGGGGCGATGCGGCCCCCTTGCGCATGCGCCTTTACAACAGCGACGGCAGCCTGGCCGATATGTGCGGCAACGGCATCCGCTGCTTTGCCCGTTATGCTTACGAGCGGAACCTGATCAGGCAAACGGAATTCGAGATCGAAACGGACGCGGGCGTGAAGCGCGCCGTCCTTTTGCCGGATGCGGCGGGGGTGGTTTCCGCCGTGCGCATCGGCATGGGCAGGCCGGGCTTCCAGCGCCGGGATATCCCCATGGCAGGCGAGCCCGAGGCGGATTGCCGCCTGGAATCCATCGCCGCCCTGGGCCGTACCTTCACCGCGAGCGCACTCAATACCGGCGTGCCGCATTTGGTGGTTTTCCTGGACGCGCCCATGACCGAAGAGGAGATTATCCGCTTTGGCCCTGCCCTGGAGACCCATCCCGCCTTCCCCAAAAAGACCAACGTCGATTTTGTGGAGATCCTAGGCCCGGACGCCCTGCGTATGCGCACCTGGGAGCGTGGCTGCGGCCGCACGCTGGCCTGCGGCACCGGCGCTTGCGCTTGCGCCGTTTGCGCCGCCGATGCGGGCTACACCGGCCGCAAGGTCCGCGTCGAGCTGGATCTGGGCAGCTTGGTCATCGAATGGGCTGAAGATGGGGAGATCTACATGGCCGGCCCCGCGGCCTACAGCTTTACGGGGAAGGCTTGCGAGAGCTTTCCATGAAAGCGGGATATCGCCCCGGCTTCCCCAATAGGATCACCTTGTTTGAATCGAAAAAGAGATTTGCGGGGAGCCCGCTCCCCTGTGCCCCGGCTGGGGGCGAAGGCCGCCCAGACCCCCTCCAACGCAGATTAGACACGGCCCCTGTTTGTGTGCCGCGCCCGAATGTATCGCGGCTTCGCGGCTGCCTTTGGCTTGCGTGCGCCGCTCTAAGCAGCGAAAGGGTTTCTTCTTTTTAGGTTTATGTAAAAGCGACGCGGCCCGGCGCATCCTTCATGCGCCGGGCCGCAGCTTATATGCCTATAAGTTTATGATGCTGTTCTGCTTACCCTTGATAAGAGCAAGTCAGGGGGCTGGGGGCGGGGCAGCCCCCAAAAAAGGGAGCGCACGCAAATAGGCCTCGAGCGATGCAAAGCCGCCCTGCGGATAGTCGCCCAAGGGGGTGTTCCTGGCGTTTTCCAGGTGGTCGGTGAGCAGGAAAACGGAAATGCCCAGGTCGATTGCAGCCATATCGTCCGCCGGGCTGTTGCCGATCATCAGGCACTGGGCCGGTTCCTTGCCGAGGTGGGCCAGGATACCCTGGTAATAGCCCGGGTGGGGCTTACAATAGCGGCTGTTCTCATAGGTGGAAACATAATCAAAATCCGCGGGCGAGAGGCCGATCCAGCCTAGGCGCGATTGGGCGGCCACATAGGGAAAGACCGGGTTGGTGGCCAGCGTAATGCCATAGCCCCTGGCGCGAAGATGATCAAGAAGGGGCCGCAGGGACGGCTGCGGGCTAAGGATGGCCCGGGCCTCGTTGAAATCCGTGACATAGAAATCCGCCAGGGCGGCCTCAAGATCGGTGGACGTAGCGCCGAACAGCTTGTAAAAGGTTTGCCAGAAGCGCTCGCTGTTGGATAGGGTTCCGTCGTTATAGAGCATGGCGCTGGTGCCTTCCCATAGCGCCTTGAGGAAAAGCTTAGGGTCATAGCCCAGGGCTGAGACCCGTTTGGCCAGGAGGGCAAAATAGGTGTCGATAAATGTACCCTGCTCCATGGGGAGTAGGGTACCGTCCAGATCGAAAAGGATGGTGTCCAGGGCTTTCATAGGGATAACGGTTCCTTTGCTTTAGTATTCCTGCCTGTTGGTAATATCGGTAAAGCGCGTGGATTCGCTCAGCCACGCCAGGCGCACGATACCGGTGGGTCCGTTGCGGTGCTTGGCCAGGATGACCTCGGTGGTGTTATCCTCGGCGTTTTCATCATAAAAAGAGGCGCGGTATAGGAGCATAATCAGATCGGCGTCCTGCTCGATACCGCCGCTGTCGCGCAGGTCGCTCATCACGGGCTTGTGATCCGAACGCTGTTCCGGCGCGCGGGAAAGCTGGGAGAGCAGCAGGATAGGCACGTTCAGCTCGCGGGCGAGGATTTTAAGGGCGCGGGTGGTCTCGGCCACGCGCAGCGTCTGGTTTTGCTGGCTGGAGCCCATATCCATCTGTTGCAGGTAGTCGATCACCACCATGTCCAGCCCGGCCTTGGATTTAAGCCTGCGGCACTTGCTGCGCACCTCGGCCACGGAGCAGCCCGGCGTATCGTCGATGTAGATATTCGCGCCGGAGACAGGATCGAGCGATTGGGCGATGCGCAAAAGCTGGTCGTCCGTGATATCGCCGGTGCGCATCGCCTGCACATTCACGCCGCTTTCCGCGCACAGCATGCGCTGCACCAATTGCTCGCGGGGCATTTCCAGCGAAAAGATACAGACCGTGCGCCTGGCCCTTGTGGCGGCATTCTGGGCGATGTTGAGGGCAAAGGCCGTTTTGCCCATGGAGGGCCGGGCCGCCAGGATGACAAGGTCGCCCCCCTGCAAGCCGGAGGTCATCTTATCAAGGTCGATAAATCCGGTTGGTACGCCCGTGAGCTGGCCGGGATGCTTCATCAGCTCGCCCAGGCGGTCGTAGCAGGCGATCACCGTTTCCCGAATGTGGATCATGGTCTCCTGGCTCTTTTTCATGGAGATGTTGAACACGGCGCGCTCGGCGTCATCCAGGATCGTTTCCAGCGGTTTGTCGCCGGAGGCCGCCTCGGCGGCGATGCGGCTTCCCGCTTCCATCAACTGGCGCAGCACGCTCCGCTCGCTGACGATGCGCAGGTAATGGGCCGCGTTGGCCGCGCTGGGCACATAAACGGAAAGCTCCGTGATATAGGGCGCGCCGCCCAGGGCCTCCAGCGTACCGGCGCGCTGCAAGGCGGCGAGGATGGTGACGGTATCCACGGCGCCGCCGGTGTTGTAGATATCCCGCATGGCCGCAAAGATATCCTGGTGTCTGGAAGAATAGAAATCCTGGGCGCTCAAAACCTCCATGGCCTGCTCCACGGCGGCCTTGGAGATGAGCATGCTGCCCAATATGGATTTTTCCGCCTCCGTGGAGTGGGGCGGGATGACGGCCCGGGCCTGTTCCATGGCGGGTTAGCCCAGGGGGAGGACTTCCACCTTGAAGCGGGCGTCCGTTTGCTCGTACATATGGGCGGTTACTTCGGTTACACCCAGGCTCTTGATCGGCTCTTCCAAGCGGATCTTTTTCTTATCCACCTCGATGTCGTATTGCGCCTTGAGCGCCGCCGCGATCTCCGCCGCGCCCACGGAGCCGAACAGCCGGCCCTCGCCCGCCTTGGCATATACCTTCACGGTAAGGCCGCTCATCTCCCCGGCCAGGGCGCGGGCATTCTGCCGCTGCTGTTCCTTGCGGTGGGTCTGCGCCTCCTGGCGAACCTTGGCGGCGTTGATGTTGTTGGAATCCGCGGCTACGGCCAGGCCCTGGGGAATCAGAAAGTTGCGGGCATAGCCGTCGTTTACGTTGATCACGTCCCCGCTTTTGCCCTTGC
>CAZAZI010000041.1:0-9113 GCA_964489575.1 uncultured Oscillospiraceae bacterium
CCTCCCAATCGGCCTTGGCCATATCGGCCTTGTAGGCCAGCACGACCATGGCGGCCTCGGTCGGGTCGCCGATGATGGATTCGTTCTCAGGGGTGTAGACGGCGTCGTTGCACAACAGCAGGCATTCCAGGAGCTTGCGCACGGCGTCGTTGGCAACACAGCCGGCTCCATTGAAGATATCGCCCACAGGGCTATAGCCGGTGCCGGTTACGGTATAGAAAGCTTGTCCATCGTAAATGCGAGGGATGGTCATCTTATTTTGGGTTAGGGTGCCGGTCTTATCCGAGCAGATGACCGTGGTGCTGCCTAGGGTTTCCACCGCGCTCAGGCGCTTGATGATGGCGTTGACCTTGACCATGCGCTGCATGCCCATGGCTAAGATCACGGTAACCACCACCGTGAGGCCCTCCGGGATGGCGGCCACGGCCAGGGATACGGAGGTCATGAAGATATAGAAAAGATCCATGCCGCGCAGCAGGCCCAGCAGGAAGATAACGCCGCAGATAGCGAGGCATACGATGCCCAGCAGCTTGCCTAGCGCGTCGAGCTTTTTCTGAAGGGGGGTGGACTCATCATCGGTCTCATTGAGCATGCCCGCGATGTTGCCCATCTGGGTCTTCATGCCAATATCCGTAATCACGCCCTTGCCTCGGCCATAGGTGATGATGGTGCCCATGTACGCGCTGTTGATGCGGTCGCCCAGGTTAGAATCCTCGTCCAAAATGGCGTTCGCGTCTTTCTCTACGGGCACGGATTCGCCGGTCAGGGCAGCCTCGTCGATCTTGAGGTTGATCGATTCGATCAGGCGCAAATCCGCCGGGATATAATCGCCAGAGTCCAGAATAACCACATCGCCCGGCACCACATCGTGCGAAGCGATTTCCGTAACGTGGCCGTCACGCAGAACCTTGGCGTGGGGGCTTGCCATCTCCTTAAGGGCTTTGAGGGCGTTACTGGCTTTGTTTTCCTGATACACGCCCAAAATGGTGTTGAGTACGACGATCGCCAGAATCGCGATGCCCTCCAGGGATTCGCCCAAAAAAATCGAGATCACGGCCGCAACGATCAGGATGATCACGAGAAAATCCTTCAGTTGCTCAAACGCCATCTCCAGCAGGCTCTTTTCCTTGCCGCCCTCCAGGCGGTTTGGGCCGTAGGCTTGGCTGCGCTTTGCGGCCTCCTGGCCGGACAGGCCGGTAGATAGATCGACCTGTAGCTCTTGCGCGGTCTCTGAAACGGATTGATTAAAATACTGTTTCATGCTGCACTCCTCACGTTTTGGTGATGGATACGCGCAAAGGGGAGCCTGGTTCGTTTAAAAAACAGGCGGCCTTCGCCCGCAGATACACGCCAAGCGCACCAAGCCGGCACTCCCCGCGCGCCCGTCCGTGCGTCCTGTCATAAGAAATATTATAACATATCCTGTCTTTACCTGCATAGGTTGCTTTGCGGTTAATTTTCATAACGCCCCCGTTAACCCCTTAGCGGCTTAAACGCCTTGTTTCGCGGCCCGCGCTTTCTTTTTTAGGCCCGCTATGCTATCATGGCAGAGATAAACGCTGGAGGATATACGCGATGAAGATCGATCATGCGGCAATGTATGTAATGGATATGGAGGCGGCCAGGGCTTTTTTTGAAACCTATTTCGGCGCGGCGGCGAATGCGAAATACCATAATCCATTCACGGGCCTGGAAACCTATTTCCTTACCTTTGCCTGTGGGGCGCGGCTGGAAATTATGCGGCGGCCCGGCCTGGCGCCCGCCGCACAAGGCCCGCGGCTGGGATATGCGCACCTTGCCTTTCAGGTTGGCGGCAGGGGAGGGGTAGACGCGCTCACGGCCCGCCTCAAAGCCGATGGCTACACCGTTCTAAGCGGCCCCAGGGAAACGGGGGATGGCTATTATGAAAGCTGCGTGCTGGATGCGGAGGGGAACTCGATCGAGATTATGGGGTAAGGATAAACCTGCGCGAACAGCAAAAAAGGCATCGCGCGTGGATGCCTTGTATTTTGTAAGTATAGTAGTTCATAGCCCAACCGACAAACAGGAATCTGTTATTTTCTGTTTGGTTTTCTTTTAATGCCTAATAACAAAATAAAGTCGTGAAGCATGGAAGTATCAACTGGCTTAAACATTACCCATTTTCCATCATGGTAAGTTTTTGCATCATCATAGATTTTCTGTACGGCTTCAGCATAATTTTCTCTGCTTTCTTCAAATTTTATCCTCTCATCTTTTCCGAAGATGACCATAAAGCCAATACAGTTATCTTTTGCATACAATGCGCAAAGTGTCTTGCCACCTCTGCGGTATTTGTATTCATAGGTCCATGCTTTGCCACCATTATTCCAAAGATGTTCCATATCATATTTTTCATCAATCATGGCACACAATTCTTGCCATATATTATACAAAGACTGCCCGATTAAAGCGGTCATTTCTTCCGCATTGGGTATACTATCGAGCATAGTTAAATCCCCCTTAAAACTGAATAAACCTTGAATTTATCATATCATACAGTAGTAAATAAAAAAAGACATAACATCTCCTGGCGGAAGCTATGTCTTTTTTGGCAGGGGCAGAAGGACTCGAACCCTCAAGAACGGTTTTGGAGACCGCTATGTTACCATTACATCATGCCCCTATACATAAACGGCTGGAACAGGCCAGCTTTGATATTATAGCACCGCTGCCGGGGATATGTCAATCGCGCATTTCCTGTGTTATAATACCTATATAGAATAATGTTTAGGACATATAATATTGTGAAACAATTAACAATATTCACGGATGGAGCCTGCTCGGGTAATCCAGGGCCGGGCGGCTGGGGCGCAATTTTACTTTATAAGGGCTACCGTAAAGAGCTTTCCGGCAGCGAAGCCCATACGACAAACAACCGTATGGAGCTGATGGCCGCCATCAGCGCTTTAGACGCGTTGCGCGAGCCTTGCGGCGTTGCGCTTTATACGGATAGCGCCTATTTGTGCCGCGCCTTTACTGAGGGCTGGCTGGAAGGCTGGCAGCGCAACGGCTGGAAGACCTCCACAAAAAAGCCCGTGGAAAACCGCGACCTGTGGGAGCGGCTACTCAAGCATACGGAGACGCACAGCATCACGTGGCATAAGGTCAAAGGACATAGCGACAACGAACATAACAACCGCTGTGACGCCTTGGCCAGAGGGGCCATCGAAGCGCTACGGCGGGAAAACCCGGCCATCTAGCTCGAGAACGCCCCTAACTATTCGTTAAACTTGCGTTTAACGAATAGTTATATGTCGGGACCTTCCCCGTACTGGTTTTATAAAAAATAAGAACAGGAGCGCGCGCCATGGCAGCGGATGATTACGCTGGAAGCGAATATAAAAAATACATGCTCAAGCTGCGGGCGCTGTGCGCGGAGCTGCCGCCGTTTTGCGCCGAGTTCTTCCGGGGGATCGAGCACGAAACGCTGGTGCGCTCCCGTTATGCCTACGGCGTGGATCTACGCACATTCTTTACCTTTTTGATCCGGCAGCCGGGCTTTGAAAAGCCGGACGCCCGCTCCCTCACCCTGCTAGACCTGGATCGGGTGGATATTACCACCGTGGAGAATTATCTCAGCTATGTTTCCTATTATACGGATGAGGAAGAAAAAGAAGTGCTCAACGGCCAGCGAGCTAAAAAGCGCAAGCTCTCCACCCTGCGCGCCCTCTATAAATATTTTAATAAGAAAGAGAAGCTGACTACCAACGCCCCCGCGCTGGTGGATCTGCCGGTGATCCGCGAACAGGCCATCATCCGCCTAGAGCCGGACGAAGTAGCGAATCTGCTGGATATCGTGCAGGCAGGCGACGGCCTCACGGACACGCAGAAGAAATACCACAAGCGCACCCAGGCCCGCGACCTGGCCATCCTTACCCTCTTTCTGGGCACGGGCATCCGCATCAGCGAATTGGTAGGCATCGATATGGACGACGTGAACTTTTCCGCCAATGAGTTTTCCGTGCTGCGCAAGGGCGGCAAGCAGGATATCCTGGTCTTTGGCGAGGAGGCCCGGGTAGCCCTTCTCGATTACATGCTGGAACGGGAGCGCATGACGCCCCGGGCGGGCCACGAAGAGGCGCTCTTTCTCTCCCTGCAAAACCGCCGCATTACTGTGCGCGCCGTGGAAAATCTGGTGAAAAAATACGCCCAGCTGGCCGCGCCACTCAAGAATATCTCCCCGCACAAGCTGCGCAGCACCTACGGGACTACGCTATACCGTGAAACCGGAGATATTTACCTGGTGGCCGATGTGCTGGGCCACAAGGATGTAAACACCACGCGCCGGCATTATGCAGCCGCCTCGCAGGATAACCGCCGCAAAGCGGCCCAGGTGATTAAATTAAGGGAGGATTAATTCAATCCTCCCCCTGTTTTTCTTCGCTCCGTTTGCGCACGCCGTGGAGGGTGCGCATGTAGGCCGCCCTCTTTTCCGCATCGTAGGCGCGCAGGCGCAGCTCCCATTCCGCCATCAGCGCCGGGTCGATCACGATGGGGGCCACGCGGGAGGAATCGCACGCCTCCCCCTCCCCGCCTTCGCTATATTCCTCATCTTCGTAATAAAAATCGTCGCAGGCAAGGGCGGCAGCCTCGTCGATGCGATCCGTGCGCAAAAGCTCGGCCTCGATCTCGTTGTAGGACTTATCCATATCCAGGCATTTGCAGCAATTGTCGCAGATTTTGCCCGGCTCCAGGTCGCAATAGTCCAATTCCGGGCTCGATGTGTCTTCCATGAAAAACCTCCATTTGGGAAACCTTCACTTATGGGAACATCCGTTCCTTGCAAACATTTGTGCTATATGGTATACTGCCGATAAAGCCTTGGCACAATCTTATTATACCACAGCATGGCTCCGGAGGTTAGCATGAAAAAGCTTGGTAAATCCCAGCAGGCGGTTTATGACTATATCCGCCAATATATTCAAGAAAACTCCATCCCTCCCACCGTGCGGGAAATCTGCGCGGCCGTGGGCCTCAAATCCACTTCTACGGTGCACATGCACCTCAAGAACCTGGCGCAGATGGGCCTGATCCGCCAAAATCCCTCTATGCAGCGCTCCATTACCCTTTGCGAGCCGCTGGAAAAGCCGGGCGGCGCTGCCTGCCGGGAGCTGCCCCTGGTGGGCGCGGTAGCCGCGGGCACGCCCATCCTAGCCGTGGAAAACATTCAAGAAATGATTCCCCTCCCCGCCTCCCTGCTGCATGGGGCCCGGGCGGATGAAGCCTTCATGCTGCGTATCAATGGCGAGAGCATGATCGGCGCGGGCATTCAGGATGGCGACCTCATCGTGGTGCACAGCGGCCTTAAGGCCGAGAATGGCGACATCGTGGTCGCCCGGGTGGGCGAGGATTCCGCCACGGTAAAGCGGGTTTTCTTCGAGCATGGTAGAATCCGCCTCCAGCCGGAAAACCCTGGCATGGAGCCGATCTACGCCAGCTATGCGGATGTGGTGATCGCCGGCAAGGTGATTTCCCTTCTGCGGCGCTACTAGAGCCTGATTTCCCCCGCTTTGGCCAGGTCGTCCATAGCTAGCATGGCGCCCATGCGGCCATGGCTATAGGTCAGCCCGCCCTGCACATAGGCCGTGTAAGGGGCCTGGATCGGCCCATCCGCGCTCAGCTCGATGGAAGAGCCTTGGATGAACGCCCCGGCGGCCATGATGACCTGGCTTTGATAGCCCGGCATATCCCAGGGCTCCGGGGTTACAAAGCTGTCGATTGGCGCGGCTTTCTGGATGCTGCGGCAAAAGGCGATCAGCCCCTCGGCGCTTCTAAAACGCAGGGCCTGTACGATGTCGCCGCGTGGAGCATCGCTGGCGGGCATGCTAATTAGCCCCGCCCTTTCAAACGCGCAGGCAAAGAGCGCTGCCGTTTTCAGGCTTTGCGCCACGGTATGCGGCGCTAAGAACAGGCCCTGGTAAAAGGGCGTATAGCTGGCCGCGTAGCTGCCTACCTCCCGGCCCATGCCGGGCACGGTCAGCCGCCCTTCGATGCGGGCTATGGCCATCCGCTTGCCCGCGATATACCCGCCCGTGGGCGCGATACCGCCGCCAGGATTTTTGATCAGGGAACCGATCAGCACGTCCGCCCCATAAAAACTCGGCTCATGGGGCCGGGTGAATTCACCATAGCAATTATCCACCACGATGTAGGCCGTGGTGTTTTTTTTGCGAATTGTCTCGAAAACGGAGGCCATATCCTCGGGCAATAAAGCGTTGCGCCAGGCGTAGCCCCGGGATCGTTGGAGATAGATCACCCGCACGTTCTCATCGAGCGCGTTCAGCGCGGCGGACAGGTCGATGGCATCGTCCTTCAAGTCGACTTGCTTATACGCTACGCCCAGCCGCCGCAGGGAACCGGGCTCGTTCCCGGTGATGCCGATGGCGCTCTCCAGGGTGTCATAGGGCTTGCCAGTGATGGAAAGCAGGGTATCCCGCGGCTCCAGGAGGCCCGCAAGGGCCGTAAAAATGGCGTGTGTGCCGCTGGTGAAATGGGGCCGCACCAGCGCATCCTCGCATTCCAGGGCATGGGCAAAAACCTTCTCCAGGGTATCGCGGCCGATGTCGTCATAACCATAGCCAGTGGTGGGGGCAAAGTGGCGCTGGGCCACGCTTTCTTTTTGAAAGGCTTGCAGCACGCGGGCGGCGTTTTCCGCCTCGATGGCCTCGATACGCGCAAAAACCGGGGCCAAGCTGGCCTCGGCATCCAGCACGAAGGCGATGCTCTTCTCCCCGGCGCCCAGCCTTCTATAAGGCGCAAGGCGGTCAAACTCAGGCATGGGGTTCGTTCTCCTTTTGCGGTTCCTTGTTATATTCCACCCGTTTTTGGGGGCTGATGGTGGAGATGGCGTGCTTGTAGATCAGCATCTGCTTCCCCTCCGCCTCGGCCAGCACCACGAAGCTGTCGTAACCCACGATGAGGGCATTGTTGATCTGGTAGCCGTTGGTTACGTGGATGGTGACCAATACGCGGTCGCGCCGGGCGGCGTTCAAAAACGCATCCTGCAAATTTAAGGGTTTTCCCATTTCATGCCTCCATCATTATCTGCGCCTGTATAGGTAGCCCGCCACCAGGCCGATGACAAAGGCTGCAAGCGCGATCGCAACCATCCGCGTCATAATCATTTCTCCCCCGCTGCTTGCAGCAAATCACAGGCCGCGTCCAGCAGGCCGGTAGGGCTGTACTGCGTGATATCCAGCCAGGCGATGCGGCCATCCCGGCGGAACCAGGTCATCTGGCGTTTGGCAAAACGGCGCGTCTCCCGCTTGATGGCCTCGACCGCTTCCTCCATTGTGAACGCCCCGGCAAAATGGGCGAAGAGCTGCTTATAGCCCAGGGCTTGCAGGGCGGGCAGATCCCGATCATACCCCCGCGCCCAGATGCCCCGCGCCTCCGCTGCAAGACCCTGGGTCAGCATGGCGTCCACCCGCTGTTCGATGCGCGAATAAAGCAGCTCCCTGGGCATGGTGAGGCCTATCATGCAAGGCGCATAGGGGCATTCCCCTACCCCGCCGGCAGCAAAATCCGCCGCCATGGGCCTGCCCGTGAGGCGCTTGACCTCCAGCGCCCGGATCAGACGCTTGGTATCATGCGGGTGGAGGCGAACGGCAGCAGCCGGGTCTTCGCTTTGCAGCAACGCATACAGGCTGCCGGGGCATTGCGCTTCCTTAGCGGCTAATTGCGCGCGCAGGGCTTCATCCCCGGCCGTTTCCGTAAAATCGAGGCCGCTGGTAAGGGCTTGGATATAAAGGCCCGTGCCCCCCACGATCAAAGGCAACTTCCCCCGGGCGTGGATAGAATCGATCGCTTCCCGCGCCAAACGCTGGTATTCTGCGGCACTAAACTTGGGGCCGTTAATATCCGCCACATCCAGCAAATGGTGCGCTACGCCGCCCATTTCTTCTTTGGTGGGCTTGGCCGAGCCGATATCCATGCCCCGGTAGATCTGCATGGAGTCCGCGGAAACGATCTCTGCGCCCAGCCTTTTCGCGATGGCCACGCCCAGGGCCGTTTTGCCGCTGGCCGTGGGGCCAATAAGGACGGCGATGGGTGGTTTACTCTGCTTCATATCACAGCACCCGCTTGAAAAGCTTTTCAAATTCCAGCTTGCGCATCTGCACCATTACCGGCCTGCCATGCGGGCAGGTCATGGGCGCACCGGACTGGACGTATTCCGCCAGCAGGGCTTCAATCTCCTCTGGCGCTAATGCGGCTCCCGCCTTGATGGCATGCTTGCAGGAGGCCTGGATAAGCGAGGCGCGCTTGAGGTCATTAGCGCTGGCCCGGCCCTGCTTTTCAAGCAACGCCAGGGCCTCGAAGAGGAAATCCGCCGTTTGCGCCTGGCCCAGGATGTCCGGCACGGCGCGGATACGGGCTGTCAGCGCACCGAATTCCTCAATTTCAAAGCCTAGCTCTTCAAAGGAAGAAAGGTTGGTAAAGAGCAGGTCGAACTGGGCCGGGGCCAGCTTGACCACGGCCGGCAAGAGCAGCAGTTGCGAGGCCTTGGCCAGCTCGCCCACCATCAGCCGCTCATAGAGCCTGCGCTCGTGGGCCGCGTGCTGGTCGATGAAAAACACCCGCTCCCCCTGCTGCACCACCCAATAGCACTCGAAAAGCTGGCCGACGATGGTATACGGCTCCGCGCCGAAATCCATGGCGGCCTGCAAGGGCGCTTGTTGTTCGGCGGGCGGCGGCATATTCTCCGGCGGGAGCAAGCTGCGGCCTTCTTCCTCCGGCCCGGCGGGGCGTAGATAGGATATTTCCGCCCGGCCGGGGCTAAGGCTTGCGGAAGGGCCAGCCTCGCGCAGGAGGGGTTGGGCCTGGGCAGGCAGGTAGCCGCCCAAGCGATCCCGCAGGCTTTGGGGCGCGGGAATTCCTTCGCCTGGCGCGTCGCTTTGCGGGGCGAAGTGGGCCGCCGCCTCTTCAAAGCGGCTCTCTTGCCTGCGGAAGGCGGGGATATCCGCGCCCCGCACCAGCGGCGCTACGGAATCCCCCAGGGCCATGCGGCAGGCCACGGTCGTCGCCCGCAGGACGGGCTCTTCCTCGCGGAAGCGCACCTCCATCTTTTGCGGGTGCACGTTCACATCCACTTC
>CAZAZI010000042.1:0-9039 GCA_964489575.1 uncultured Oscillospiraceae bacterium
TGATGCAGGCACAAGAGATCATCGAGCGTAAATTCAGCCGCGCCTTTCGCGGTTACGACGTGGGCGAGGTGGATGCTTTTTTGGATGAGATTCTACGCGATCAGGAGCGATTGGAGCAGGAACTGGAGCTTCTTGAGGTGCGCAATAAAATGCTGCTGGATGAGCTGGGGCGCTTGAACCCGGCATTCCTCATACACGCCGCGCCCGCCACACCGGAGGATTGAGCGCGGCTTGCACGGCGCTTTTTACTAAACACGCCTTTGACGGATCCAAAGGGATCCAACAAAGGCGTTTGTCTTTTTGGCGCTTACTTGTGCGGCGGATAGGGCCGCTTTTCCTCCGTCAGCCCGGCCAAATAGTCCAGGCTGGTTTTGTAAAGCTCGGAGAGCTTCACGAGAATATACAGCGGCGTCTCCCGCTCTCCCCGCTCATATTTGGCATAGAGCGAACGGTCACATCCCAAATACCCCGCGACTTGCCGCTGGGTAAGGTCGCGATCCTCGCGCATATCCCGTATTTTCAGCTTCATGTATACCACCCTTTTCCATTATAGAATTGGACGATATGTCCCATTGACTTTTGGGACTATTTGTCCCATAATGGATTTGAGGTGATGGAGATGCCGGATTATAAAGCCATGTATTTCTCCCTGTTCAACGCGCTGACCGACGCCATTGACCTATATAAAGGCAGCGCAGATAAAAAACGAGGACGCATACCTTGAAGCGGAGCAAACCGAGTCCGTTTTATCCTATTGGCGCGGTGGCGCGCCCGCTTCCTCCGGCAATGAAAACAAATAGATGCGGGCATGATAAGCGACAGGCCGTCCCACGGGGCGGCTTTTCTGCGCGTGAAAACGCGGCCCCCGGCGAATACTAAAGGGACATGTGATTCGTTGATTCGTTAGGGAGGCTGCCATGGTGCCAAACAGAACCTATTTTGGTTTAATCGATGTATATCTCGATGGGGAGGAGCTTTGCGCCGAGGCGGCGCTGCACGCGGCCGCTGCCACGCGGCGGCGCATGCGGCCCTCGATCCGCGGCACCCTGCACGTTGGGGAGGATCGCAGAGCCATCCTGGCTGCCTATAAGCTAGCCCGCGAGCGGGCGGCCCAGGCCCTGGAGGTGCCGCCGGCCATGGCCGGCCTGCTCGAGGAACTCTACGTAGCGGAAAAGGCTATGGCCAACTTACGCGAGGAGGAGGCCACGGGCTGGCGGGGCCTGCCCGTGATGGCCCAGGGCGAGCATTTGGGTCTGCCCCGGGCCTACGATATCGCCGCCTGCCTGGTGGGGCATCGGGGGGGCAGGGTGGATGAAGGGTATCTGACCAAGCTGCTGGATGCCTATCAAGCCGCCGCTCCCTTAATGATGCGGGAGCTGTGCGCCCTGCCTTCGCTTTTGCGGGTGGCGCTGGTGAAGCTGATCGCCTTGGAGTGCGGCTGCGGCCTATCCGCCATGCGTCAATATGCCCAGGCCGAGGCGGCGGCGGGCCAGTTGGGCAAGCGGGCCGGTTGGGCTGCCCTGGAAAAGCAGGATTTGGAGCAAAAACCGCACTTGGCTTCCCGCCTTTTTGCCCTTCTGGCCGAGCGGGATGAGCAGGCCGCCTGCGCCCAGCTGGTCGAGCGGCTTTCGCGGGCGGATCAGGAGGCGGAGAGCCTTTTTGCGGCCGTACAGCGGATGGACGCGGATTCCGCAACCCGCCTGCAAAATGCCATCAAGAGCCTCAGGGCGCTGGACGCCATGGATTGGGAACGCCTGGGCGAGCGCTTTTCCCGCGTGGACGCGGCGCTTCGGCGGGAGCAGACCTATCCCCGCATGGATGCGCGCAGCCGGGCCTGGTACAGGCGGCGGGTAGAGACGCTGGCCAGCCGCTTGGGCGTGGCGGAAACGGTGGTGGCTCGGCAGGCGGTTACGCTGGCCCTCTCGCGGGAGGAAGCGGGCGGCAGGCAGGCGGAGGCCGGTTATTATCTCCTTGGCGAGGGGCAAACGGCTCTCTATGCGGCCCTTCGGCCGGATAAGCGCTGTAAGCTGCCCGTCGAGGGCCGCTCCCTGGCCCGATTTTTGATTTTGCAAGGAGCCCTCCTTCTGCTTTTATTATGGCTTTGCAGCCTGCACGGCTGGTGGGGGCCGCTATTGGCCCTCTTCCCGGCCTGGAGCCTGGCCGCGTTGCTTTCCATCCGCCTGATGCTAGCTGGTAGCCAAGGGGGCATGATCCCCAGGCTGGATTTCCGCGCGGGCTTGCCGGCGGAATGCGCCACGCTGGTGGTGGTGCCCACCCTCATTACAGATGAAGCCAGCCTCAGAGCCTCCATCGCCCAGCTGGAGGTGCACATGCTGGCCAGCCGCCAGCCCCATTGCGTATATGCCGTGCTGGGGGATTTCGCGGATGCCAAAGAGCCTAAAAAGAGCGGCGAGAGTGAGCTGTTGCGCCTGGCCCGGCGGCTGGTGCAAAGGCTGAATGAAAAATACCCGGCGGATACGCCCCTTTTTTATTATCTGCATAGGCGGCGGGAGCTGAATGTAGCGGATGCTCTTTATATGGGCCGGGAGCGCAAGCGCGGGGCGCTGTGCGATCTGACGGAGTTGATCGCAACGGGCCGCTGCGCCTCGTTTTCGCTTGTTTCCAGCCCCCTGCCGAGGGATATACGGTATTGCCTTACGCTGGATGCGGATACGGTGCTGCCCCCGGCCGCGCTGGCCCAGCTGGCGGGGGCTATGGCCCACCCGCTTAACAAGCCTATTTTTGATGAGAACGGCCTGGTGCGCGCGGGGTATGGGGTGATCTGCCCGCGCATGGTCTCCCTGCCCAGGGGCGCTGCCAAGAGCCCCTTTGCCTGGGCGGCCTCCGGGGATAGCGGGCTGGATAGCTACTTCCCCCTGGCAGCGGAATTTTATCAGGATGTGTTCGGCACGGGTGTTTTTGGCGGCAAGGGCATTTTCGATGTACAAGCCTTCCGCCGGGCCCTGCTGCCCTGGATACCGGAGAATACGGTTTTGAGCCACGATCTTTTGGAAGGCTGCCTGCTGCGGGCGGGCCTGGCCGCGGATGTGGCCCTCTATGATAGCGAGCCCGCGGCCTTTCTCGCCTGGTGGAAGCGCCAGCACCGCTGGATACGGGGGGATTGGCAGCTGCTTCCCTTTTTGCGCGAGGGGCTAAGGGATGCGGTGGGGGTTATGCGCAATAGCCCGCTCAGCGCCCTTTCCCGCTATAAGATTTGGGATAACCTGCGCCGCACCCTGATGCCCCTAGGCGCGCTTCTTTGCCTGCTGGCCCTGCCCGTTTTGGGCTGGGGCTGGTATGCGGCGCTGGCCCTCGCAGCGATGCTCCAGGCGCCGGTGATGGACGCCCTGCTGCTGCCCGCCCAGCTGCTTCGATCCCGGCGGCCCGTACGATTTTGGGGAGCCTTGCGGGATCGGGGCCGAAGCGCCGCCCGGGCCGGCCTGGAGTTGCTGACCCTTCCCTATGGCGTATGGCGGGCGCTGGATGCGCAGATCCGCACCCTGCACCGGGTGTTCGTATCGCATAAACATATGCTGGAGTGGCAGACGGCGGCCCAAGTCAAGGCCCGCCCCAAGCACCTTTCAGGCTATTACCAAGCCATGTGGCCCCAGCTTTTGGCCGGGCTTTTGCTGCTGGCCGGGGCGCTGCTTAGCCGTGCGCCTCTGACCTGCGCCCTGCTGGGCCTTGCCTTTGCGGCCGCGCCGCTCATCGTGGCCTGGGCGGATCAGGGCGGGCAGCCCGAAACGCTTACAGCCGGGGATAAAAAGCTGCTTGTGGATATTGCCCGCCGCACCTGGGGGTATTTCGAGGCCTTTGCCGATTCAGAGAACGGCTACCTGCCGCCAGATAACTTCCAGCAGGCCCCTATAAAGCCGCCGGTGGCCAATACTTCGCCCACCAATATCGGTATGGGCATGCTAGCCTGCATCTGCGCCAAAGATATGGGCTTCATCAGCGGCGAGGCCATGGCCTCGCGCCTTAGCCATATGCTGGATACCATTGAGCGGATGGAGAAATGGCAGGGTCACCTCTATAACTGGTACCGCTTGGATGGCTTAACGGTGCTAACGCCCCGCTATGTATCCACGGTGGATAGCGGCAACCTGGCCGCCTGCCTGCTGCTGTGCGCCACCGCCCTGGAGGAAGGGGAAGGGCCGGAGGCCGCCCAAACGGCCCGGCGCTGCCGGGCGCTGCTTGACGCCATGGATTTTCGTCCGCTGTATGATAGTGGGCGGCGGCTCTTCCACATCGGCTATGATGAGAGCGCGGGCCAGCTTTCCCGCTCCTGGTACGACCTGATGGCCAGCGAGGCGAGGCTTACGAGCCTTATGGCCATCGCCTTGGGGCAGGTTGAGAGCGCCCATTGGTTTGGCCTGAGCCGGCTGCTGGTGCCGGCGGGCGGCGGGCGCACCCTGCTCTCCTGGAGCGGCACCATGTTTGAATACCTTATGCCGGTGCTCTTCACCGGCCTTACGCCCGGCACGCTGCTTTATGAAAGCTGCCGCAACGCCCTGCGCACGCAGGCGCGCTATGCCGAAGGGGAGGATATGCCCTGGGGCATATCCGAATCCGGCTATTACGCGTTTGATCGGGCTATGTATTACCAATACCGGGCCTTTGGCGTGCCCAGGCTGGGCCTCATGGCCCAGCGGGAGCCCAGCCGGGTCGTTTCTCCCTATTCGACGCTGCTGGCCCTCGGCGTGCCGGGCCAGGCCGCGCACGCCGTCGAAAACTTGCGTGACCTGTTGGCCGAAGGCGCCCTGGGGGATTACGGCCTTTACGAAGCGCTGGATTATACGCCCGGCCGGGTAGCCAAAGGCAAGCGCCGCGAGCTTGTGCAAAGCTACATGGCCCACCACCAGGGCATGGGCCTTTGCGCAATCACCAACTGCCTTTCCGAAGGCAGCATCAGCCGCCGCTTTTTGGCCCTGCCCGAGATACGGGCCGTAGAGATCCTTTTGGAGGAGCGGCAGCCAGCGCACGGCGTTGTAATCCGCGAATTCGAGAGCGCCATCGCTCCCCGCAGAGCCCAGGAGAAAAAGCCCCACCGCCCCCGGCGGGTGGCGGGGCCCCGGGCCGTGCCGGAAACGCAGATCCTATCCAACGGGCACTACACCCTGTTCATTACCGATAGCGGGCTGGGCTTTTCCAAATGCGGGGAAGTGATGCTCAGCCGCTGGCGGCCCGATCCGCTAAGAGGGGATGGCGGCGTGCACCTGCTGCTGCGCTGCGGGGAGGATGCCTGGGATCTGGCCGATGGGGCCGAGACCATCCTCCACCCGCACAAGGTGGAATTCAACGGCCGCCGGGGGCGCATATCCAGCCATGTAGAGGTGTGCGTATCCGCCCAGCAGGATGCGGAGATTCGCGCCATCACCCTCACCAACCACGGCCAGGAGGAAGCGGAGGTAGTGCTCGGGGCCTTTATGGAGGTCTGCCTTTCCGGCCAGTGTGAGGATTTGGCCCACCCCGCCTTCGTGCGTCTTACCGTGGAGGCGGAGGAGGAAGAGGGCCTGCTGCTCTTTCGCCGCCGCCAAGGGGGCGGGCCCAAGCCCGCAGGGGTGCTTTACGCCCAGCTTTACGGCGATATCCGCCCTCGCTACGCGGCGGATCGCCTTCGTGCCCAAGGCCGGGGCAGCACCCTGGCCGAGGCCATGAAGCGGCCTCTGACCGGAGGCCCTGTGGAAGCCCCTATCGACCCTTACCTTGCCGCCCGTGCGGGCCTTACCCTGGCCGCCGGGCAGAGCGCCACGGTCTGGTTTTTGATGGGCTACGCGCCTACCCGGGCCAAAGCGCTGACCTTGGCCGAGGAACTGCGCGCGGGCCTTAACGAATGCACGGATCTGGCCTGGGCGCATGCCCAAAGCGCCCTGCGCATGGCCGGGCTCTCCGAGGGCAAGGCGGAGCTTTTTGAACGCATCGCCGCCCGGCTGCTGCTGCACATCCCGCAAAAAGGCCCGAGGCCATCGGACGCCGGCCCGGGCGAGGGCCTATACGGCCTTTGGCGGCTGGGAATCTCGGGCGATGCGCCCATCCTTTTGATGGAAGTGTCGAGCCTGCAAAGCCTGCGTATGGCGCGCGCTCTCCTGGAGCTTTCGGCGTACCTCTTAGCGCGGCGCTGCCCGGCGGATGTGGTTTTGGTGGGGGATTACCCCAACGCCTACCGGGGCGAGCTGCAAACGAGGCTGACGGAGCTTTGCTGCCGATTCCCGGGCGCCAGGCTCTTGCACGGCTATGAGCTTGGGGAAAAGGACCGCCAGCTTCTTCGCGATATGGCTATGGTAGCGGTTGCGGGCGGCGCGGGCCAGAGCCTTGATAAGCAATTCGCCCCCGAAGCCCCGCCGGAATGGACGGAGAACCTATGGGAGGAAGAGGCCCGTACGCACGAGCATGTCGCCCTGCCGGAGCTGCCGCCCCTGGCCTTTGATAACGGCCTGGGCGGGCTGGACTTAACCGGCGGCGAATATGTCATCACCCTGGAAAAGGGCGAATCCACGCCGCTGCCCTGGTGCAATATCTTCGCCGGCGAGCGCTTTGGCGCGCTGGTGAGCGAGAGCGGCGGCGGCTATACCTTCGGCCCCAACAGCCGGGAAGATAAGCTGACGCCCTGGTATAACGAGCCTGTCACGGACCCAAAGGGCGAGTTCCTTCTTCTTTGCGATGCGGAGGATGGCCGGGCCTTTACCGTTCAGCCGGGCAGGCTGCAGGGGCAAACGGCCCGCGTGCGGCACGGCTACGGCTATACCGTGTTTGAAGCCGCGGCCTCCGGCCTCCTATGCGAACTGACCCAATTCGTGCACAGGGAGGCCCCCTGCAAATATACCCTGCTTACCCTGCGAAACCCCTCTATGTACGATCGGCGTTTGCGGGCCCTCTATGGCGTGGAGTGGGTGGTGGGGGATCAGCCCCACCCGGAATGCCTGCATGTGTATTCCCGGGGCGGCGCGGCCTTTGCCCGCGATTTGCGGCGGCCCGATGCGGCCCCCGGCTACCTGGCCTGCCCGGGGGGCGAGGCCGAGCTTTGCCATGACCGCAAGGCCCTTTTGCAGGCCGGCTGGCTGGCTGAGGGCCTGCCGGAGGAATCCCGGGCTTATGGGGGCTGCATGAGCGGCCTTAGGGCGGAGGTGACCGTGCCCGCCGGCGGGGAGGCCACGCTGCTCTTTCTTCTGGGGCAGGATGCGGAAGAAGCGGCCCTTAAGCATATCGCAGAAAGCACGGCGGCCTTGGCCCAAAAAGAGCTGGCCAAGGTGAAGGCCCTGTGGCGCGTGCGCCTGGGGGCCATCGAGGTGCATACGCCCGCGCCCGCGCTGGACGCCATGCTCAACGGCCGATTGCTCTATCAAACCTATGCAAGCCGCCTCTTGGCCCGCAGCGGCTACTACCAATGCGGCGGGGCCATCGGCTTCCGCGACCAATTGCAGGATATGCTGGCCCTGCTGCAAATCGAGCCGGACCGCGTACGGGCGCATCTGCTATTGTGCGCCGGGCGGCAATTCGCAGCCGGGGATGTGCTCCACTGGTGGCACATGCCCATGCGCGGCGTGCGCACCCGCATCGTGGATGACCGCTTGTTCCTGCCCTATGTGCTTTCGCATTATCTTGAAGCCACCCGGGATCGGTCTATTTTAGACGAGTCTGTGCCTTATCTCGCGGAGCGGCCCATCCCCGAGGGCTGCCGGGATTTGTATGCCTATATGGCGGCAGGCAACCTATCGGAGCCGCTCTATGACCATTGCCGCCGCGCCATCGACAGCACCCTGCGCTTCGGGGCCCACGGCTTGCCGCTGATGGAGGGTGGGGATTGGAACGACGGCATGGACCTGGTCGGATTGGAAGGCGGCGAGAGCGTTTGGTTGGGCTGGTTTTTGCTGGATGTGCTGCGGCGCTTCCGGCCCGTGGCCCAAAGCTATGGCCGATCTGCGGACGCCCGGCGCTACGAGGCGGAGGGGAACAGGCTCTCCGCCGCCTTGGAGGAAGCCTGGGATGGGGCATGGTATAAGCGGGCCTACTTTGGTAACGGCAAGCCCCTTGGCTCCGCCGCCAACGAGGCCTGCCGCATCGATTGCATTTCCCAAGCCTGGGCAGCCATCTGCGGCGGCGCACACGGGGCGGAGGCCATGGATGCTTTGGAGCGGATGCTGGCGGATGAGCAAAATGGCGTGCTGCGGCTGCTGGCCCCGCCCTTTGCACAGCCGCGGGAGCAGGGGGCGGAAGTGGGCTATATCACTGCCTACCTGCCCGGCGTACGGGAGAACGGCGGCCAATATACCCATGGCGCGGCCTGGGCCGTTATGGCTTGCTGCGCGCTCCATCGGCCCGAGGCGGCCCTGCGTCTCTTCGAGCTTTTAAATCCTTTGCAGCACGCTCATACCCGCGCGGGCGCGGCCCGTTATATGACCGAGCCTTACGCCCTGGCCGGGGATGTTTACGCGCCGCCCCATGGTGGCCGGGGCGGCTGGAGCTGGTATACCGGGGCTGCCGCCTGGCTGTATAAGATTGGCCTGGAGGATATGCTGGGCGTGCGGCGGCAGGGCAACGAACTGGTCTTTGCCCCCTGCGTGCCCTTTGACAGCTTTCAGGTAAAGTATAGCTTCGGCAGCGCCCTCTATGACCTGCGCTTTACCCGGGGCGAGAAAAAGGGCCCACGCCGCATCGCCCTCCTGGACGATGGCAAGGCCCATCAGGTGGATATCGTATTTTAGGCGTTTTAGCCGAAGAACCGCTCCATTAGCGCCGCACCCGGGTCGATCAGGGGGCCGGCGGCGGCGAAGGATTCGCCGTAGGGCCGGCCGCACCCCGCCTTCTGGCGGCTGTCAAAGATGAAATAGGGGATCGGCTCAGCGCCATGGGTACGTGTGCCCATCAGGGTTTGATGATCCGGCATTACCAGGATGCGGTAGTCCTCGCCGCTTTGGGCGAGATGGTCCGAAAGCGGCTTGAGGATCAGCCCGTCCACATTTTCGATGGCCTGTATCTTGCCCTCTAAATCTCCGCAATGGGTGCACTCATCAGGCGCTTCGATATGCACGCAAACGAAAT
>CAZAZI010000043.1:0-8981 GCA_964489575.1 uncultured Oscillospiraceae bacterium
TGTCTCAGTTCCAGTGTGGCCGATCAGCCTCTCAGCTCGGCTACCCATCGTTGGCATGGTGGGCCGTTACCCCGCCATCTACCTAATGGGACGCGAACCCCTCCCGAAGCGATAAATCTTTGACCTCATCCCGATGCCGGGTCGTGGTCTTATGCGGTATTAGCACTTGTTTCCAAGTGTTATCCCCCACTCCAGGGCAGGTTGTTCACGTGTTACTCACCCGTTCGCCACTAGAATCATTCTTCATCCATCCGAAAACTTCATCCGAATAATCCCCGTTCGACTTGCATGTGTTAGGCACGCCGCCAGCGTTCGTCCTGAGCCAGGATCAAACTCTTGAGTTAAAATCCTGAATCGAAGCGTTTCCGCTTCGCTCATTTCTTTTTTCTGGCTCTTATCAATTACATTGATATTTACCGTTGCGGCCCTTTCAGGCCGCCGCCGGTTTTATCCTCAAATTACATTGCGTTTCTTGTTCGTCTGCACTATATAGTTTTCAAGGTGCGCCGCCGCTTCCCTTCCTCTCTCTCGCTCGCCTCGCGAAGCAGCTCGTTTATAATACCAAACCCCCTCTACATTGTCAATCCCTTTTTTAAAGTTTTTTGACGCATTTTGTCGCCCGCCGGAATACGCCTGATAGCGGGGTTTTTTGGTATTTACAGCCCTTTGGCGCGGGCTTATAATAGCGGAAAGGAGATTTGTATCATGCATGAACCCACCGCGCCCATCGGCGTATTCGACAGCGGTTTGGGCGGCGCCAGCGTACTGCGCGAGGCCCTGCGGCTGCTTCCAAAGGAAAACTACATATATTATGGCGATAGCGCTAACGCCCCCTATGGCGATAGGCCAGAGAACGAGATCACTGAGTTGACCCTGCATTGCGCGCACCAATTGCTGGAGATGGGCTGCAAGGCCATCCTGGTGGCCTGCAATACGGCCACGGCTAACTGCATTGACATCATCCGCACCGAGCTCAACGTGCCGGTGGTGAGCGTGGAGCCCGCCATCCGCCCCCCCTGCATGCAGCCCGGGCAGGGCAAAGTGCTGATGATGGCCACGCTGGCCACCACCCGCTTAGAACGATACCTCGCCTTACAGCAGCGCATGCCCGAACCCGAGCGGGTAATCAACATCCCCTGCCCAGGCATCGTGGAGCGCATCGAGGCAGGGCATTTGGGCGATTCCGATTTTGACGACCTGTTCGACGCTTTCCTGGCCCCTTATGAAGGCTTGGAAACCGACGCCATCGTTCTGGGATGCACGCATTACGTATTCATCCCCGGTGCGTTCCGCAGGGCCGCCGGCCGCTATCTTCGCGGCCCTTGCCTATTATGTGATGGAAACGAGGGAACGATCCATCAGCTGGCCCGGGTCTTGGAGGAACACGGCCTGGAAAATCCACAGGGCAGCGCGGCGGTAGCATTTCATACCAGCGGCGACCCGGCCCATTACAGGCCCCTCTTCGAACATCTTCTATCCCGCCCCTAATATTAAGAACGGCGCGATCCACACGAATGATGGATCACCCGTTTTTTATGAATATAGGGCCGCTACCCTTCCACCCGCTCAAAATCCGACGCGGGGTGCTTGCAGATAGGGCAGATGTAATCCGTGGGCAGCGGATCGCCCTCATATACGTAACCGCAGATCTTGCAGACGTATTTGACCTTGGGCGCGGCCTTCTCTTCTTGTTTCGCTTTAGGCACGGCCTTATCCTCTTCGGGGATATAGGTGGGCGCGTTCTTGGGGCTCTTGCCGCGGATCACCGAATGATAATAGGCATAGGTCATGGGCGGTTTTTTATCGGAAACCTCCGCCTCGACCACTTCGCCCAGGAACACGGTGTGGGTAGATGTCTCCATTTTGCCGATCACCTTGCAAACCACATAGCCGCAGCCATCCAAGATCACGGGCAGGCCCACGGCCACTGCGTAATCCAATCCATCGAACTTATCCACATCCCGGCAGGATTGAAAACCAAAGCGGCCAATGAGGCTGCGGTCCGAGCCTTCCGCCAAAATGGAGAAGGCGAACTTGCCGCTTTTCTCTATGCAACCGTTGGTATAGTTATCGTGATTCACGCTTACGGCCACGGTGGCGGGCTGGGAGGTGATCTGCATAATGCTGTTGGTTATGCAGCCGACCGGCCTTTCCCCATCCATGGAGGTGGTCACATATACGCCATAAGACATATCCCTAAATACCTTGGTGTTCATTTTTTACCTCCGCTAGTAGTAATTACCTATATTTTTATGATAGCACGCCCTGCCGGCATGTCAAGGTCTTTTTTGCATAGCCTTCCCAGCCGCCTGCTTTTGCAGCGTGGCGTACATCGATACGCCCAGCACGATGGCCCCGCCGATGGCTTCCCTAAGGGTGGGCGGCTGGCCCAGCAGCACGGCTGCCAGCAAAATGCCGTATACGCTCTCCAGCCCGCCGATAAGGGCCAGCGTTTGCGCTTTGACCCGCTGCAAGCCACGCCCCATCAGCGCCTGGGCCAGAGCGCTGCACAAAAGCCCCAGCATCAGCACGGCCGCCAGGTCGCGCCCCGCAAAGACAGGCCGCAGGATGAAGCCCGCCGGCAGCAGCAGCAAGGCCGCGGCGGCCTGGGAATAAAAGGCCACTACCTCGCCGGAATAATCCGCCACCATGCGGCGGTTGATCAAAACGATGGCCGCATGCAGCACGCTGGCCAGCATGCCCCAGGCAAACCCCGGCAAAAGGCCGCCGCTAACCTGCCAGGGCACGATGATAGCCGCGCCAAAGAGCATCAGCAAAGCTTGCAGCACCGCGCCAAGGCGCAGGCGCTCATGAAAGAGCCAGGGCTCAAGGAAGGTGACGAATACAGGGTAGGTAGCAAAGGTGATGGTGGCGATGGCCACCGTAGCCATTTGGGTAGATTGCAAAAAGGCTATCCAGTGCAGGGCCCATAGCAGGCCCAAAGCAGCCATCACGCCGTAATCCCGCCCGGCGCGCAGGCGGATGGGCTGGCGGCGCAGCTTTATATATAGAAACAACGCCGGCGCGGATATCCACACCCGGCCAAAGGTGAGCGCAAGGGCGCTCTGGCTGCTCCACTTGCCCGCCAGGGCCGAAAGGCCCAGAAAAAACACCGCGATATGGATTTGCGCGAGGCTCTTGGCATCCGAACGCGCGGCCCCCTTTTTCCGCCTTATGATCATAGCGCTCTCCCGCCGATGCGGATGGGTTTGAGCGGCCGGGTTTCGTCGATGGGCCCGCCGCCCAGGCAAACGTCCCCGTCGTAAAGCACCACCCATTGGCCCGGGGTTACGGCACGCTGGGGCCGGTCGAAATCGATCGTGCAGCCCGCGCCGTGCATGCTCACGCGTACAGCCTGGTCGCCCTGGCGGTAGCGGAATTTCGCCGTGCAGGGAAAATTTCCGGCCGGCGGCTGCCCGGCGATGAAGCTAAGCTTCCCAGCCGATAGGCCCAGCGAATAAAGCTCCTCCTGCTCGCCTTGCTGCACGATGAGCAGGTTGCGTTCCATATCCTTGCCGATCACGAACCAGCTTTCGCCGCTGCCCTCGGCCTTGCCGCCGATGCCCAAGCCCCGGCGCTGGCCCAAGGTATAATACATGAGCCCGTCGTGCATGCCGATCACCCTGCCGCTTAGGTCGATCATATCCCCCGGCTGGGCGGGCAGATATTGCATGAGGAAACGCTTAAAATTGCGCTCGCCGATGAAGCAGATGCCTGTGGAATCCTTTTTGCGGGCCGTTATAAGGCCCGCAGCCTCGGCCAGGCGGCGCACCTCCTTCTTTTGCAGGCCGCCGATGGGAAACATGGCCTTTTGCAGCTGGGCCTGCGTTAGCCCGGCCAGGAAGTAGGTTTGATCCTTTGTCAAATCCGCCGCGCGCAAAAGGCGGGCTTCCTCCCCCTGCTTTTCAAGCCTGGCGTAGTGGCCCGTGGCCAGGGCGGCGGCTTCCAGCCCCATGGCAAAATCCAAAAAGGCGCGGAATTTGATTTCACAGTTGCACAGCACGTCCGGGTTGGGCGTGCGGCCCGCTCTATATTCCTCTAAAAAATACGAAAACACCCGCTCGCGATATTCCCTGGCGAAATTCACCGTATAATAGGGGATGCCCAGCGCATCCGAAACGCGGCGCACATCCTCATAATCCTCGGTTGCGGTACAAACGCCCTCGTCGTCCTCTTCTTCCCAGTTTTTCATATAAACGGCCAGCACATCATAGCCCTGCTCCTTTAGAAGCAGGGCCGCCACGGAGGAATCCACCCCGCCGGACATGCCCAGCACGATCCTGGCCTTGTCATCCTTCATCGATCATGATCCCCGGGTTGCGCATCAGCGCATTGCCCAAATAGATATCCTTCACCGCGCCCAGCTTTTTGCCATCCTCCAGCATCCAAACCCGCTGGATGCCCGGTATCTCGGCGATGGCGTTAACTACGCTATAGATGAACAGCCGCTCCCGCCGCTCCTTGGGCAGGTTAAATTCCGCCGTTTCCATCAGGGCGGCGAGCTTATCGGCAAAGCCGCTCTGCCAATTCAGCACCGCCAAATCGCCGATTACATAGACGCTCTTGATATCATGGGCTGTGAAAAGCGGGTAGAGCACGCCCGGGTCCGCCGGGCCTTTGAACAGCTCCTCCAGGCGTACCCGCGGGTCGTAAACGCTCTTGCCGGGCACGGCCCTGGGCACCCTATACAGCGTGCTCCCCTCCGCATCCGGGAAGGGCAGGTAGATGCTGGCGCCGATCATATCGGAAAAATCCGTACGGCTGTAATAGCCCTTAGCCCCGGCCAGATTCTCATACGCGCCGTCCTCCCCCCTTAGATAGACGGCTACCCCGGCCACATTGGGAATGTAGCCCGTGAGCGTCATGGTCAGCGCGCCGGCCAGGATGTTGGGGTCGTAATCATAGGCGGGCTTTTCAAAGCGCAGGGTGATGACGCTTTCGCCGGATTCCGCCTGCTCCGGGTCCTGCGGGTGGGGAGAATCCCCCTCATCCTCGCTTTCAGGCCAAAGAGTGGCCTGCATCTGCTCCAAGGAAGTCACAAGCGGCCGTTCAGCCAATGTAAGGTCCGCAGGCACCACCGGCTCGAGGTTCAGATCGCCATCGCGCAGCTTGGCCACCAGCAGGGCGGCAATGCCCCCCGCGTCCTCGCTACGGTCGTAATTGACCGTGCTGTTGCGGGCGATCAGCAGTTCGCCCTCGAAATCCGTAAAATAGAGCGTGGCCGTGCGGGTGGCAAAGCTGCCCGCCTCGGTTCCCTTCTCTGAATACCAATTTTCAAATTCCTGCAGCATATTGGCCACATAGGTATCCAAACGCTCGGTAATGGGAGCCAGCGCGCCCAGCGCCTGCCTGTTAACGCCCGGCTCCACCCCGTTTAAATAGAGGTTGATGGAGCTCACGCCCTCGGCCTCATAGATGGTGGCCGCCACCGCCGCCCTGGCGATGAACCACTCCTGCGCGCTGGGCGGCAGGCTGGATGAAAGCAGGTATATGTTACAGGCGTCGGCGGAAAGCTCCACCCGATCCAGATCCATATTATCGGGCAGAGAGGAGCGCAGCATGCCGCTGCTCGGGCCCTGGGCCAGGGCCTCCACCACGGCCTGGGCGCGGCTGATATTGCCGGTGTAGGTGATATCCCGCGTTTCCGCCACCAAGCGCAGCCCATCCTCGGAGCGGAAATAAAGCGCGGCCGTAAAGCTGCCCTCTCCCTCGATCCCCTCGGAAAGGACGGGCGGCATAGCTTCGCTCTCGGGCAGCTGGGGCGTAGTTTCGCCCGCCACGGTACAGCCCGTGAGCAGCGCGCTCAAGATCAGCGCCAGGCCGCGCCTATGCAATTTCTTCCGGGCTTTGCTCATGCCGCCTCCAAAATGCTCTTGAAAGAGCCATAGCCGATCTTATGCAGGTCCCCTTCGCGTTTGAGGAAGATCTGCGCGTTTTCGATATGCGCGGCCTCGCCCGCCGCGCTCATGAAATCCAGCGTAACCGTAACCGTGGCCGTGCCGTCGTTGTCTTCCGCCCAGCCGGTGATCTGGTACCCCGTCACCTTGCCCAGGCCCAGCATTTCGGTTTCAAAATTGGCGTAGGTAGGCTTCTGCACGCCATCCATGGCCGCCTCCATAAAGAGCACGTAGGCCATTTCGTATTCGCCGCTCCGCATACGCGCGAGCATGCAGTCCACAATGCGCGCGGGAGAGATCACCACATTGGGGTCAAAGTCCAGCGGCTCGATCAAATCGCTGGCCGCGCCCTCCGGGGTTTGCAGGCCCAAGGTTCCGCTGGGTAGGCGGGAACCCTTGCCCGCGCCCTCGGTATCGACCAATATATGCACGCGCATCTTACCTTCCACATAACCGGCCAGGGTATTCACCAGCGAATAAACGCCCAACCGCCGCGATAGGTACATCTCCTCCTCCGCACGCCGCAGGGCCGCCTCGGAAGAGCCGAAAAGGCTGCCGGCCTGCCGTGCGGATTCGACGATGGAATCATCTAAAAACTCCATAGAGAGGGTAACGTAAAGGATACCGCTATCCAGGCTTACCTCGACGATATTCGTCCCCGCCGGAAAAACACCGCTTACATTCGCCGAGAGGGATTGCTGGGGAACGCCCTCAAGCAGGGTGCGCACGATGGCGGTTTCCGCCCGCTCATTGGCCCGCACGGAAACGTTGCGGGTGATGGGCACCAGGTATGCTTCGCCCGTAAGCCTGTAATAAAGCTCCACGCTGATATCCTTGGCCACTCCGTCCTCCGGATCTAAAAGAGGCAGGCCGTCCTGCACGCGGTCCTCCGCGATCACGCCGGCGCCGCATCCGCAAAGCGGCAGGCAAAGGGCCAAAATCAGGGCCAGGGTGCGGATATATCTCTTATTCCTCATGGGCCGCCTCCGTATGCAAGGGCAGGCGCACGGTAAAGGTGCTGCCCTCGCCCATCTTGCTGCTGACCTTTATATAGCCCCCGTGCAGGGCCACGATCTTTTCGGCTATGGAGAGGCCCAGGCCGGTGCCGCCCGTGCTGCGGGAGCGGGCCTTATCTACCCTGTAAAAGCGCTCGAAGAGGTGCGTCATGGCCTCCTCCGGGATGCCGATGCCCGTATCCGACACCTGGAAAACGGCCTCGTTATCTTCCGTAAAGACCCGCACGCGCACGCTGCCCGCATCCGTATATTTGATGGCGTTCTCCACCAAGTTGATGGCCACCTGCTCCATGCGCGCCACATCCGCGCGCACACAGGCCTGCAACAGCTCGGTTTTCAGCTCGATTCCCTTATCCGCCGCCAGCGGCAATAGCCGCTTGCAGACCCGCCCAACCAGCGCGTCCAGCCGCGTGCATTCGGGCAGCAGCTCCTGCGTACCCGCATCCTCCTGCACCAGGCGTAAAAGCTCGGTCACGATGCGGGAGAGCCTATCCACCTCATGGTTCACATCGCCGAAAAATTCCTTCATCATGGCCGGATCGGGGTTATCCTGGTAGAGGATGGTCTCGCTCAAAAGCTTCATG
This sequence comes from uncultured Oscillospiraceae bacterium, assembly GCA_964489575.1. Taxonomy (GTDB): domain Bacteria; phylum Bacillota; class Clostridia; order Christensenellales; family CAG-138; genus Pelethousia. The sequence goes on from CAZAZI010000043.1 coordinate 7,498, forward strand.
GTGGAAAGGGGCGTTTTCAGCTCGTGGGAAACATTGGCGATGAATTCATCCCGTACGCGGTTATGATCCTCGATGCGCTCGCTCATGCGGTTGAATGCGTTGCCCAGCTCCGTCATCTCATCCGTGCCGGATACCTTCACCCGCACGCCGTAGCCCCGCGTGCCCATGCGGCGGATGGCGGCGGTGAGATCCGCGATAGGCTTTGTCAGCCAGCCCGAAAGCAGGAACACCAAGATAACGATGGTCACCATCATGATTACGAAGATCATGGCGATTTGGCGGGTCACGTCGTTGATGCTGTCTACCACATCCTGAATGGAAGCGCAGTAAAGCACCGCCCCCACGTAGGTTCCGTCGCGGGTGATGGGCGCGGTATAATAGACCGTCCAAACGGATTCTTCGCTTAGGGGAAGCAAGCCGGTCTTTTCCACATCGCGCTGTACGTGGTGAAAGCCGAAGGAGCTTTCCAGCCCGCCGAGCAAAACATCGCGCACCTCGCGATAAGGCAGGCGGAAGCCGTTGTGCTGCGAGGCGGAATCCACCTGCACCACGGCGTCCGTATCCAGCACCAGCACCCGGCCGCCCATGGAATAGGCCCGCTCCTGCACATAGGCATAAAGCCCCTGTGCATCCTGATCATTAAGGGCCGAGCCCAGCTCCAAAGCAAGGCGCGTGGTCTCCTGGCGCTGGGTCTGCGTGCGCTGGGAAACGAGGAAATCCTCCATCAGATCGGATACCATCTTGCCGATGAAAAAGAGCGCGCATACCGTGATGAGCAGATAGATGGCGGACATTTGCGCGCGGATGGAGCCGAAAAGCTTATTGCGCAAAGTAGTATCCAACCCCCCATTTGGTCATGATATGGCTGGGGTTCGCGGGGTCCGCTTCGATCTTTTCACGCAGGCGGCGGATGTGCACATCCACCGTACGGAAATCGCCAATGTAATCAAAGCCCCAGATGGTCTCCAAGAGCTCGTCGCGGTTATAGACCCGGCCCGGATTGGATATGAAAAGGTTCAGAAGGTCGAATTCCTTTACCGTAAGGTTTACGGGCTGGCCGTGGGCCTGCACGCTGCGGTTGCCCAGGTTGATGCTGATATCGTCCGCCGTGATGACCATGCGGGAAGCTTCGCCCTTGGAACCCATGCGCCGCAGGATGGATTTGATGCGGGCCTTGACTTCTAAGATATTGAAGGGCTTGGTCATATAATCGTCCGCGCCGTATTCAAGGCCCAATATCTTATCCATATCCTCGCCCTTGGCGGTGAGCATGATGATGGGCACGTCGCTCTTTTCACGCACGGCCTGGCATACTTCAATGCCGCTCATCTTGGGCAGCATCACATCGAGCAGGATCAGATCGTAGCCGCCCTTAAGGGCCTTATCCAAGGCGGTTTCGCCATCCTCCGCGCTGTCGGTCTCGTAGCCGTCTTGCTCCAGGGCGAATTTGAGGCCCTTGAGGATGAGCGGCTCGTCGTCTACAA
>CAZAZI010000044.1:0-2629 GCA_964489575.1 uncultured Oscillospiraceae bacterium
TCCTCCGCCACCTGGAAGGCCAACAGCACCCCCATCATCCTGGACCCCACCGTGAGCATCCCCAAGACCGGCGATCATGCCAGCGTCCTCGGCTTCGCTCTGATGATGGCCGCCATCATCGCAGCCGCAGCGGCCCTTCGCAAGACCGAGGCGTAAGATAGCGCCAGGGGGCGGCCCACCGCCCCTCCTCCTCACCGAAACCACGCCTATGAGCCGCCGCGCCCGCAAACCGCCAATACGCATACGTGTATTGGCGGCTTTTTTGCGCCGCCATAAAAGAAAAACCATATATATCTTTGCGGCAAACAATGGTATGATAATGGGCAAGATAAACGCATTGAGGTTAATATGGAACAGCCATTCTTGATCCACAAACAAACGGCCTGCTGCGCGGATTGCGGCAGCTACGGAAAAAAGGGCAATGTGGCGGCCAACGGCTGCGGGGCCATTGCGGCCTACAACGCGGGGCAGCTTCTTAACCGCCCCTTTTCCTTGCAGGAGGCCCTGCTGGTGCTGGGCTCGAGCGCCTTGGCCCATGGCCGCATGGGTACGAACCCGTTCGCCCTGGCGCGCTTCCTCAAGGCAAAGGGCATCCGGCCCCGCAGGCGTGGCCTTGCCAAAACGGAGCGCGGCCAGGGGGCCTATATCGTACTCTACCTCTATACCCAAAATGGCCGCTTTTCAGGCCATTACGCCGCTCTTTGGGGCGAGGGCGGCGGCTTCCTCGCCTATAACGACAGCCACGACGGCCAGATCAGGCAATACGCCTCCATCCGCGAGATGAAACAAGCCCACAAGGCCAAGGCATTGTGGGTATGGGAGCTGCGCTAGGGCTAGGGGGGTGCTTCCCTCTCCACATTCCCCTGCTAACCAACGCGGCCCGGCGCATTTGCGCCGGGCCGCATGGTTTCCCGCCATTATTTGATGGGCGCTTTGCGCAAGAGCAGCCAACTGCCCAGGGCCAGGATGGGAGAGGCGACCAAGGCGAAGGCCGCCAGCATGGCCAGGGGCGTCTTAAAAAACGCGTCGAGGAATCTGCTTACGCTAATGATGGCATTAAACAGCGCCGGGTTCGAGCCCACCAGGATGGGCAGGCCCACGAACAGCACCGCCGGCACAGCGATGGAAAAAGCAATCTTGCCCAGCTTGCTCAGCCGGTAATAAATGAGAGAGACGGCCATGCCAAAAAGGAAGGCCGGCAGGCATTGAAGGAAGGTAAAGGCGACGGCCTTAGGCAGGGCGGCCAGAATGTTCGCGCCGTCGGCCATGCCGAAGCCGAAAAGAACATAGAGAGAGGTAAACTCCAGCTGCGGGGCCAGCCAGGTGGTAATGAGCTGAAACAGGCCCGTCAGCAGGCCGGAGGCCACGGCCAGCGCGGCGGAAGCGAAGAGCGCCACAACGATCTGCGCCAGGAATACCGTGGGCCGCCCGCGCCCGTTTTGCAGGAAGAGGCGCAGATCCTCCCGCACGGAGATAATGCCCGCCACGAACATATAGATGGCCACGGCCATATCAAAGCCGCTGGAATAGGAGCCATTGCCGCTAACCATGACGGCCAGGACGAAGTTCAGCAGCCATACCAGGATCATCACGATCAAAAATATAGCGAGGCTGCGCAGGCTGGCCTTTATATCATAGCGCAGCGCGCCTTTGATTTCCATGTTGCTCATTTGCTTTCCTCCTCCATCAAGGCGATGAAATACCCCTGCAAATCCGCCGGGCCCACCTCCAGGCCCTGGGGTGCTGCCTGCGGCCTCGTTCCCTCCACATAGGCCGTTTTCAGCCCGCCCAGGCTGGAAGCGGAGAGCGCCCTGCGGCCGGCAAGATAGGAATCCACAGCCGCCGCCGGGCCGGATACGGTGTGGACGGCGTTCAGCAGCTCATCAGCCTGGGCGTTGCGCAGGATGCGGCCCTGGCGCAGGATGATGGCGTGGCCGATCAGCGGCGCCGCTTCCTGGATCAGATGGGTGGAGAGCAGGATGCAGCATGGATGCTCGGCGTAAAGCTCGATCAGCAGCTTGTAAAAAAGATCCCTGTGCTGCGCGTCGAGGCCCAGCACGGGTTCATCCAGCAGCAGATAGGGCGCGCCTACGGTGAGCGCCAGCACGATGCGGTAGATCGAGCGGTATCCTGTGGAAAGGGCCGTGATCTTGCTCTTCATATTCAGGCCGAAGCGCGCCGCCAAAGCCTTGGCCCGCGCGATGTCAAAGGCGGGGTAAAAGCAGGCCGTGGCCTCGAAGGCTTGGCGCACCCGCATCTCCTCCGGGTAGAGGTTCTTCTCGCCCAGCATGAAAAGCTGGGAGAGCGCCGCGTCGTTATCCGTCATGGAAACGCCATCGAGCAGCGCCTCGCCCGCATCGGCATGGAGCCTGCTGGTAAGGATGTTCAAAAGGGTGGTCTTCCCGGCGCCGTTGTTGCCCAACAGGCCGTAAATGCCCGGGCTTTCCAGGCGCAAAGAAACGCCGTCAAGGGCATGCACCTGCCCGAATCGCTTGGATACATTCTTGATTTCAATCATTGCCGCATCGCTCCTTTTTGGATCATTTCCATCACATCCGCCCGGGATAGGCCCAATTTTGCCGCCTCCGCCAAGAGGGGCTCTACATAGCCCGAAAAAAACCGCCTTCGT
>CAZAZI010000044.1:2639-8951 GCA_964489575.1 uncultured Oscillospiraceae bacterium
TTTCTCGGCCTCCGCCAGGAGGGGTTCGATATAACAGGCGAAAAACTGCTTCTTCCGCTCCTGCGCGAGGCGCGCCCGCGCGCCGCCGGCTACAAACATGCCCAGCCCCCGCTTTTTGTATAATAGCCCCTGCTCCACCAGCAGGTTCACGCCCTTGAGCGCCGTGGCCGGGTTGATTTTGCAGCTCACCGAAAGCTCGGTAATGGAGGGAATCTGGCTTTCCTCGGGGTATGCGCCGGAGAGGATGGCCTCCTCCAGCAGCGCCGCCACCTGCAAAAACAGCGGGCGCTCCTCATCAAAGCCTGGGATCAAAGGATCATCTCCTTTCTGCGTTTTAGTTAGTTACTCAACCAACTAGCTGCAATACATAGTATATGCACCGCCACCAGTTCTGTCAAGGGGCTTTTCAAAATTCTTCCGTGGTTTTTTCAGGGTTCTTGCAGCCGGGCGGGGCTTGTCCGGCGGCTTTCCTTATGTTATAGTGGAGCCTATGGATATGATGAAGATGAACGAAAAATCCAGGCGGGCCCTGGCAAACTGCATGCTGCTAATCACCGGCGCCATCTGGGGCGGCGGCTTTGTGGTGATGAAAAACGCGCTGGATTCCATCTCCACCAACTACCTTTTGGCCATCCGTTTCACCATGGGGGCCCTGGGGCTTTCCTATACTCTCTTTGCCAAAAAGCGCCCGCTGGAAAAGCGCACCCTTCTGGGAGGCTTGGTCACGGGCTTTTGCCTTTATGCGGCCTTTGCCGTGCAAACCTACGGGCTGATGTTCACCACCGCGGGTAAGAATGCCCTGATCACAGCGGTATATGTGGTGCTGGTGCCGCTGGCGCTCTGGGCCTGGAAGGGCCTGCGCCCAGCCAAGCGGGTGATGGCGGCGGCCCTGCTGATGCTCTTCGGCATCGCCCTGCTCTCCCTGCACGGGGAGGGCGGCGTGAACATCGGCGATGTGCTGACCTTGCTTTGCGGCGCGCTGTACGCGGTGCACATCTGCGCAGTGGATAATTTTGCCGACCTGGACGTGATGCAGCTCACCTGCCTGCAATTCGCCTTTGCGGCGGGCTTTGCCTGGCTCGGCGGGCTGTGCTTTGAAACCTTCCCCGCCAGGTTTACGCCCTCGATGATCGGCGAGCTGGCCTATTGCGGCATTGCCGCCACTCTTTTAGCGCTCACCATGATGAACGTGGGCATCAAATACGCCTCGCCCACCTACGCTTCGCTCTTTATGAGCACGGAATCCGCCTTCGGCTGCCTGTTCGGGGTGATGTTTCTGGGCGAAATCTTCACAGGCCGTATGGCCCTGGGCTGCCTGCTGATCCTTGCCGCCCTCGTCCTTTCCCAGCTGCCGCAAAGGCAGGCGGCGGCGGTATTGCCAAGCTATGAATCCGAATAAGGAGTGAATTCACCGTGTGCCAAACCTTCCAAGGCTTCAATGAGGATACCTACAAATTCCTCATCGAGCTGGCCTTCAATAACAACAAAGAATTCTTCGCCGCCAACAAGGGCCGCTACAAGCAAAACGTGCAGGAACCGCTGCGCGCCCTAGCCGAGGGCCTGCTGCCCCTGGCCCTGACCATCGACCCATCCTTCAATACCCGCATGACCACCATCCTCTCCCGCATCTATCGGGATACCCGCTTCACCAAGGAGAAGCATCCCTACCGCGACCATGCCTGGCTGGCCTTTCGCAGGCCGGGCAAGCGCTTGGGGGAGAGCTTCCTCATCTATGTGGAGATCGGCCCACAGGGCTATGGCTACGGCCTGGGCATGCACGAGAGCAACCAGGAGCTGATGGCGAACCTTCGCAAGCGCATGCTGGCCGATCCGGCGGGCTTCCTCTCCCTGGCCCAGGCGCCGGCCCTGGCCAAGTATCTTCTTGAGGGCCGCCTTTATAAGCGGGACCGCTTTCCCGCCGCGCCGGAGGCCCTCAAGCCCTACCTCAACCGCAAGAGCTTGAGCTGGTGCTATACCTGCGACAGGCTGACCCCCACCCTCAAACCCGGCCTGCTGGATGAGGCGCGGGAAGCGTTAGCAGCCGTGGGCCCCCTTTACCGCTATGTGATGGAGATGTAATCCCCCGGGCATACTAGAGCAACCGACGAAAGGATAGCCGGCGGTTAGGCCCCGGCTGGATTGGAGAAAGGCGCTCCGGGCCCATGGGTTGGAAAGAACGGCTTCGATATGGATACGGAACCTGGCGGGCAGCCCGCTCGCCCTATGGCGCCAAGCGCCGTGGGCGGGCCTGGCTGGCCGCTTTGCTTCCCGCGCTGCTGCTTGGCGGCCTCGCCTTGGCGCTGCTGCGGCGCGGGGCCGCGCGGCCCGGGCCCGAGGCCGTTCCCACGCTTCCGCTTACGCCCTCCCCCGCCGCGGCCGCAACCTCATCTCCCAGTCCTACGCCCAGCCCCACGCCTTCCCCCACGCCCGTGCCCACCATCCGGCCTACGGCCACGCCGACGCTAAAACCCACGCAAAGGCCAACGCCAACACCTACGCCTAAGCCCACGCAGCAGCCGACCCCAAGGCCCACGCAGTGGCCTACGCCCTCGCCTACCCCGCCCATCTGGGGCCCCTCGCCCACGCCCACGCCTTCGCCCACGGCCACGCCCGCGCCCACGGCCACGCTCACGCTCAGCCCTACGCCGGAGCTTACGCCCACCCTGCCGCCGCTGGACCTGGTGCCCAGGCCTACGGCCCTAACGCCCGCTCCCGAAACCGAAACCGGCCCGCTGTGACCTTCTTGTGAAAGCATACATACTCTGGTATAATAAAGCACTATAGCTTTTGACAATACCAAGTATGCACCCCCAAGGAGGTGTCAGCGCAATGGAACAAAAAACGCCCGCCGGCTGGAAGCGGGGCTTCTATACGATCTTCGCCGGGCAAACAGTATCCCTCATCGGCAGCTCGGCCGTGCAATTCGCCCTTATCTGGTGGCTGGCCAGCGGCACGGATTCACCAATGATGCTGGCCCTTTCCGGCCTGGTGGTCTTCGTGCCCCAGCTTCTTTTAGGGCCTTTCGCCGGCGTTTGGATCGACCGGCTTTCCCGCAAGAAGGTGGCCATCGCGGCGGATCTTTTCATGGGCTTTTGCGCGCTGGCCTTCGCGCTGGTATTTCTCTCCGGCCGGCCGCCCTATTGGGCGGCCCTCCTGGCCATGGGCGCGCGGGCTGTGGGCAGCGTATTCCACACCCCGTCCATCCAAGCCATCACCCCCCTGCTTGTGCCGCAGGAGGAGCTGATGCGGGCCAACGGCGTTAACCAATTCCTGCAATCCGGCGCGTTCATGCTGGGGCCGGTGCTGGGCGCGGCCATGTTCGCCGCCCTTCCTATGTGGGCCATCCTGCTCACCGATACCTTGGGCGCAATCGTCGCCAGCTCTTTGGTGCTGATCGTGCCCATCCCTGAGTTGCCCCCCAGGGAGGGCCAGGCCTCGCATTTCTTTGGCGAGATGAAGGGCGGCCTAGCGGCCCTCATGCGGCAAAAGCCCCTTTGGCTTTTAACCCTCTGCGCCACGGCCTGCATGGCCTTTTTTTTGCCGCTTTCTTCTTATTACCCGCTGATGACCAGCAGCTATTTCCAGGCCTCCGCCTGGCATGCCAGCATCGTGGAGCTAGCATATGCCGGGGGCATGATGCTCTTTGCCGCCCTCATGGGCAGCGCGGGCGATAAGGCTAAAAACCCCCTGGCTATCTCATACCTTGGCCTGTCGGGCCTGGGCTTGACCTCGCTCTTTTGCGGCCTGCTTCCCGCCACCGCCTGGGGATTTTGGGTGTTTATGGTTCTCTGCGGCCTGATGGGCGGCTGCGGCAACATCTACAGCATCCCCTATATGGCCACCCTCCAGCGCAGCATCCCGCCGGAGGCACAGGGCCGGGTCTTTTCCCTCATCGGCAGCCTCATGTCCCTGGCCATGCCCGTGGGCCTGATCCTCTCCGGCCCGGCTGCGGAGCGCATCGGCGTGCACGGCTGGTTTTTCGTTACCGGGGCCGCCGTTTGCCTCCTCACTCTCGTTTGCTTCCTTTGGGGCCGGCGGCTGAAAGACGGATGAGTTCCAAAACGCAAAAGGGCGAGGCTCATAGGAAGCCCGCCCTTTTATTATCTGCCCGGCCTTTTATCGCCCGGGCAGCACGGCGTCCAGCAAAGTATCGTCGCAAATCTCGTAATTGCCGGCCAAGTCCTGCAAGAGGCAGCCGGAGAAGAGCGTGAAGAACAGCTCCGCCTGCTTACCCAATAGCTGTGGCCGGGATTGCAGCTTAAGCGTGCCCATCTCCAGCATCACCACCCATTCCCGCATGCGCTGCTGCACCAGGGCGCGCAGGACTTCGTTGCCGGTAGCGCATTCGGTAAGCAGCACCAAATAAAGCCGGGCGCTGTTCTCATCCGCGCGCAGGGCGTGCAGCAAGCGGGTGAGAGCCGGGCGGGTAGGCTCCTCCCGCCTGAGGCCATCCACCCAGGCGAGGATCGATTCTGTGAAATGGGCCATGCAGCCCCCCGCGATGGTGAGCACCAGCTCCTCCTTGGCAGGATAATAATAATACAGCGTGCCCTTGCTCAGCTTCGCCGCCTCAGCGATATCCCCCAGGCTCGTGCCATGGATGCCCTGGCGGGTGAAAAGCTGGGCCGCGGTGGCCAAAATGGCCTCCCGCACGCTGGGGTATGCCCCATGCTTGCGCGGCATATGAACGATCCCCCTGTCGCCTTTCGGCCAATTGGCCGAATCCGTTTTCTTTCATTATAAAGGAGCGCGGGGCGCTATGCAAGGCCGATGGGCCGCAAACGGCCGGAAAACGGGCGCTGTATACGCGTTTTTTTGCATATATGTATATTTTAGCGAGCGCTTGCAAATGGCTTTGCGGCGCGTTACATTAAAATTGCAAAGCGATGGCATTTCTATTCTAATCATCAGCCAAGGAGGCGCCTATGCAAATCGTTCAGCCCGCCGTGGCGGGTACCATGGAATCCAGCGATATCATGATACGCATCGAGCCGTGCGGGGCGGGTGTGGAGCTGAGCCTTGAATCCAGCGTCCTTAGCCAGTTCGGCAAGCAGATCGAGTCCGTCATCCGCGGCTCCTTGGCGGAGCTGGGTGTGGAAAACGCGCGGGTAACGGCGGTAGACAAGGGCGCGCTGGATTGCACCGTGCGCGCCCGGGTAATGGCGGCGGCCTACCGGGGCGCCGGCCGGGAGAACCATAGCTGGGAGGTGAAGGCATGAAGCGGCTTCGGCGGAGCATGCTCTTCGTGCCGGGCAACAACCCCGGCATGCTGCGGGATGCCTATATCTACGGCAGCGATAGTTTAATGTTCGACCTTGAGGATTCCGTTTCTATCCGCGAAAAGGACGCGGCCCGCTTCCTCGTATACAACGCGCTCACCAGCCTCAACTACGGCCAAAAGGAGCTGGTAGTGCGCATCAACGACCTATCGAGCGGCCTTGGCGTAAAGGATCTGGAGGCCATCGTGCGCGCCAAGCCCCACGTAATCCGCCTGCCAAAGACGGAAACCGACAAAGATGTGTTGGATTGCGAACGAGAGATTGAGCGCATCGAGCGGGAGGCCGGCATCCCCGTGGGCCAAACGGGCATGATGGCCGCCATCGAAAGCGCCAAGGGCGTGCTGCACGCCTACGAGATCGCCTCCGCCTCCCCCCGCCTGATCGGCGTCGCCCTGGGCGCGGAGGATTATGTAACGGATTTAAAGACCACCCGCAGCGATGGCACGGAGCTTTTCTTTGCACGCAATATGCTCCTTAACGCAGCCCGGGCGGCGGGTATCGACGCGCTGGATACGGTCTTTTCCAACGTAAACGATGAAGAAGGCTTCCTGCGGGAGTGCAGGCTCATCCGCCAGCTGGGTTTTGACGGCAAGAGCGTGATCAACCCCAGGCAGATCCCGCCCCTGCACGCGGTCTTCATGCCGGATGAAGCGGCGCTGGCCAAGGCCCGGGCCGTGATGGAAGCCATCGCCGAGGCGGAAGAGCGGGGCAGCGGCGTGGCCAGCCTGAACGGCCGCATGATCGATAAGCCCGTAGCCCTGCGCGCCCAATATTTGATCGACCTCGCCGAGGCGGGCGAGCGTACCATCGTGGAGGAGGTTTAGGATGGATATCGGCTGCATTCCCCACATTGATGAGATCAGCGCCCAGCACGGCCCCTTCATCGGCGGGGCGGAAAAGCGTACGCACAGCTTTTTTGAGCGCATGCGCTATGATAACAAGATCGTCCACAGCCTGCGTGAGGCCATCGAAAAAGCCGGCCTTAGGGATGGCATGACCATCTCCTTCCACCACCATTTCCGCAACGGCGATT
>CAZAZI010000045.1:0-4127 GCA_964489575.1 uncultured Oscillospiraceae bacterium
ATGTGTAATATCTTCAACACTTTTGCACTTTTCATGTTGCAAAGTTAAGAAGAATTATTCAATTATCAAAATATTATGTCATAATTTTCATATTATTTGTTATCATAAGGCTTTTATTTTATTCCGTTGATGTGTCTTTGCAGTGCCTGGATGATACCGGCAGACTCGTAGAGCTTGTCAGTGAGACGCTTTTCCAGTTTATTGTATTTCTCCTTCAGTCTTCCGTTCTCCCCCATTATGCGGTTGAGAGAGACGAGGAGGATGATGTCTGCAACGAAGAGGCAGACGATGATGAAAATTAGTAGTGTTGTCATTGTTCCTGTAGTTTTTCGATGTATTCCTTTTCGATGTATTCTCTTACTTCGTCGCTACTGGCGTTGGCGAGCAGCTTTTCCTTGTTCTCGACTATCACCTCTCCGGCTATGTCGTTGAGGACGTCAAAATCCGAAGCCTTCTTGGTGAGGATTTCCATTGCAAGGCGGAAATCATGGTCATCGCTGACCGCCCTTGTCACGTCTTCCGGGACGAGATATGCAAGGAGATCATTCCACGTCCGCTTGATGCCGTGCATGGAAGCGAAGGCATATTCCTTACGTACATCTACACCGTACTTGATTCTCTGCGCTTCGAACTGCATGTCGAAGGTCGTCACGGCGAGATAGAGGACACCGTAAGCTGCGATGGCATAGGAGATGGCTTCACGTTCAGGCACCTGTAGCCGGGTAAGTACGTTGTACACTGCGAAGCGGAGCATATTGACGTGTTTCTGCAACCAGTCCTGGTACTTGTCCTGCAGGATGTAGTTCAGCTCCTCCACGTCCTTGTTTAGGAACATGGAGCGGCGTGTCTTCTCATACAGGTCGTATGCCTTGCTTGCCTTGTTTGCCAGTTGCTTCACATTCTGCTTGTAGAGAGGTGAGCGTTTCAGTCTGTCCATGGCATCAAAGATGGCAAAGCCTGCCTGGTCGTTGACGAGGAACAGGAGGCAGCCTACACTGTCGCAAGCTTTCTGATAGTTGATTCGCTTTGCGATTAGCTCTGTGTGTTGCCTTCTGCGAGTGAAGCGAGCCTGTGACAACTGATTACTTGTGCTGACATTCAGCACTTTTTTTTCCGGCTTACGTATGTCAGCCTTTATGTTGCAGTCCTTATTTTCCATTGTATTTTCCGTATGAGAGTTTTTCTACCTTCTGTGTCAGTTCATAGTTCTGCTTGTTGAGTCTATCTCTTTCAGCCCTCGCTTTGCCGATGTTGACATGGGCTATGACTACCGAAGCAATCAGAATTGTTACAATCCATACGTATGGAAAGCGCCTTATACAGGCATCGAGCAGCCGACCGATGGAGCCGACGGTCAGCCAGATGCCCTTTGCTATCAGTTTCAGACCCTTGCGCAATGAGGCAGAGGGAGTGAATGTTATTGTCTGTTCTGTCATAGAATTAAAGTTTTATTGTTTTGTTTCTCACTATAAAGAAGCCTCCGTCGATGCATTTCTGGAATGCCTCTTCATCACCATCGTCGATGGTAGCGATGCTCTCTCCGTTTACCGTAGTGCCGGTGATATGAAAGCGCCGCTTTATTTTATCCAGAGCGTTTTGGCTCAGTCTTCTGTGCCAATAGATAACTTTCTGCATCATGAAAGATTCAATATATTATTTTATCGTTTCTCCCCACACCATTGCAGAGTAGAGAACATCAGAGACAAGTCCGGCGGAAACACCGAAGTCGATTGCTATGTCATAGGCCATCCTTTCCGCCCATTCCTTTTCCTTCTTGTATCTTTTCTGTTTTCTGCAAATCGAGTTCTGCATCTTCACATCATACGAAGTGACGAGTCCTCCCGATTTGTAGTTCGTATAATACACCTTCTCCTTCTCCGTGAGGATGTCGAGAAAGTTCCTGTTGTGTTTTCTGTTCATAAATATCTGCTGTTTCGTTCCACTTCGTGCTGCATCCTCTGCACTGCGATATATTCGTCGGACGGCGGAATGTATATCCCTGCCTTTTCGGATGCGAATTTGAGGAACCTGTCGATTGCCGTGGTCATCTCCTCCTTGGTGAGATCCTTGGAAGACCTCATGAAGGTACGTTCGCATCCCAGGATATTGTCAAACCTTGTTCGCTGGAACAGGTCGGGATTGCACACTGCCTTGAAATACACCTCTTTGACCTCCTGTATCGGCAGTCCGATCTGCAATGCGAAATAAGCCATGGCGCAATGCAGATATGCGTTCTGCGCCAACGTGCGCTGCTTCTTCTCCGTAAGTTCCACCCGGAAAGTGTTTCCCCCAGGGGAAGATTTCCCCATGAGGTACTCCACTCTGGTGGTGAACTGTTCACGTTCAAGACAGTCTGACAAGTCGTATACCATACTTTTCGGCTATTCGTATCACCATGTCCGCCGTCTCGTCAAAATGGCAGGTCGTCGTCTCCGCTCTGCGGTGGCTGCTGCATTGCCGCCGGAGCCGCCGGAGCTTCTGGGAACGCCGTCTGCTGTGGTACCGGTTGTTGTGTCTGTCCTGCTCCGGGACGTTCCACCTTCCATGCCTTTATGGAATTGAACCATTTGCCGTTCCATTCATGTGCATCCACATCGAAATACACCTTCAGTTCCTCCCCCTGCCGGATGTTCATCTGCGCTATGCGGTCAGGGCCGTAGACCTCGAACACCATTTTCTTCGGGTACATACCGTCAGTTTCAAGTACATAAGTGGCGACCTGCCACTGTGTGCCGGTTGCGGAAACGCCGGAGCGAGTCTCCAGCACCGCGATGATTTTTCCTTGTATATCCATTTTTTCAAGTTTTTATTTTTTAAGTTTAATTCTCAGGGATGCAGCGATTGTGCTTTCCTTGGTATACTTGTCGTAGAGGTCAGGGTCATCCTCCTTCAACTTGGCCGAATCGAATTTCTTCCCCGTTGTAGGGGGAACGTAAGTGAAAGAGCCTGCCGCCGTCTTGTAAGACTTGGCGTTGTTCTGCCGCATGAGCGCCAGGATCTTGTCCTTCACGGCAGTCTGCCGTTCCTGCAATCCTCCGATCTTCCGCGAGAGCTCCACGAACTCCTGTTCAAGAGCGTAGAAGCCGGCCGGTATTTCAGGAGTGTAGGAATAAGACAGGTCCTCGTTAAGGTCGGCACGGATGAGATCATCGAGCACTCCGTCGCTTACCCTGCCCAGTTCCACATACCTGCCCTTGTCGCCTCTTAGCCACATGCAGGCTATGGACTTGACCTTTAGTCCGCGGTTCACCATCTCGAAGAAGCGGGCATAAATTGAGAGCTGCAGCGCCACACTCTCGTAGTAGAGCTGCGAGGTGGTCTTGTAGTCAACCAACACAATCCCTCCGTCGGAGTCCGCATACACCCCGTCGATTGCCGAAGCGTAGTCCTTAAAGTCGGTGACGATGTATTCAGAAGCCAGACATCTGAGTCCGTTGGTCTTTACCATTCCGACGTAAGACCTCAGTTCCGGCGTCCAGTCGTCGGCAGGGAACATCGAGTCGTCTCCGTCGAAGACGCCGTTGAACATTTCAATCGACGCATGTACCACCGAACCCCTCTGAGCCGCAGCGTCAAGCACAGCCTGCGGAATGTTGTCGTAAGTGGAAGGGAACGCTCTTTTTATGAGTGTAGACGTAACACCAGACAACTCTTTTCCCCCGAGGAAATAACGGTGTTGCGACTGGTCAAAAACCACCCCGGAGTCAGCCAGAGAGATGTTACCTTTCGTAGGATTTTCCTTTTCCATTATATTATTTGTTTACAACGTGTTATGAGAATATGCTAAAGTTTTCATCCGATTTTCAGTTCCTTCTTTTTCTGGGTGCACAATCCCATGAAAGTAGGGTCCTTCTGCAATGGTGCGAAAGTGACGTAAATCCATTTCAGCTGTTCCTTTGTGGTTGCCTTTGCAAGGTACTCCTGTGCCTGGAAGATGTCGTTTGGGTTTATGCTGTTTCCGTTCTTCGCCGGCTGTTCCTTTGGAGTCTGCTGCGATGGCTGCACCTGGCCCATTGCCAGCTGCTCGTTCATGTTGTATTTAGTGGAAGTGTCCACTATCTGTGCCCCTTTGGAGTAGTAGACGTCAGCACCTACGCCAAGCGCCTTCATCGCCACCGAGAGAGCGT